>VXZK01000388.1:27430-39804 GCA_009845545.1 Candidatus Poribacteria bacterium | reverse complement strand
AGCACTTATTTTTTACACGAACCGATCAATTGTGAGAAATCCCAGTATAATTAAAAGACACAGTTTTTTGCCAAAAGGGTGCATACTGGGAAAAAAAATAAAAGATGCCCTTTGTATAATTCACCAAAAAAAAAGGCAAGCGCGAAGGCTTGCCCCTACGGATAGAAAATAGATGGGTTATCCTGTCACAGCACCTTCAGAAGCAGAAGAAACCGAATTGGCATACTTTGCCATGACACCACGGGCATAGCGGGGTTCAGGTGGGGTCCACTGCTCAAACCGTGCTTGGATTTCAGCGTCGGAGAGTTCAACATCGAGGCGGCGTTCCTTCGCATCAATGACGATTTCGTCGCCTTCTTGCAGGATAGCGATCGCACCCCCTTTCGCGGCTTCAGGAGCGACATGGCAGATCATGAAACCGTGCGTTGCGCCGGAGAATCTACCGTCGGTTAAAAGTGCAACATCTTCGCTCAAACCCGCGCCGACAATTGCTGCCGTTACGCCTAACATCTCACGCATACCGGGACCACCGGTGGGCCCTTCATAACGGATAACAACGACATCACCGGGTTTGATCTCTCCACCTTTAATGGCGGCGAAGGTATCCTCTTCACGTTCAAAGATACGTGCGGGACCCCGATGAAGGGTTCTCTCCTGACCAGCCAACTTGATAACACAGCCCTCCGGTGCGAGATTCCCTCTCAAGATGGCAAATCCGCCGGTCGGCTTGAGCGGTACATCTACAGGTCTGACAACCTGCTGCCCTTTAGTTTCCGTAGCTGCGTTTGCCTCTACGCCGATGGTTTTGCCGGTGACAGTGAGCTCGTCCGCATGGATCAGACCTGCCTCTGCCAAACGTTTTGCCAAGAACGGAATGCCCCCTGCCTCATAGAGATCATTAGCAACAAACTGCCCGCCGGGTTTGAGATCCGCTAACACAGGCGTTCTTTGACTAATAGCGTGGAAATCCTCAAGTGTTAGGGGTACTTGTGCTTCGTGTGCGATAGCGAGGAGATGCAGCACACCGTTGGTAGACCCACCGGTCGCGGCAACAGAGGTAATCGCATTCTCAAGAGATTTACGCGTAATAATTTGGCTCGGTCGCCGGTCGGCGGCGAGCATGTCCATAACGAGTTGTCCGGTTCTGTATGCCTCCTGGTCCTTTTCTTCTAAGACAGCGGGGACACTGCCACTTCCCATAGGCGCGATGCCCAGCATTTCAACGGCAGTCGCCATAGTATTGGCAGTAAATTGCCCACCACACGCACCGGGACCGGGGCAACCTTTACTAATCAAGTCATCGAGGTCTTCGACGGTTATTGTGCCTTCAGCGTGCTGTCCGACCGCTTCAAATACATCTTGGATCGTAACATCGCGTCCCTGAAATTTGCCCGGCATGATCGAACCGCCGTAGAGTGTGAGTGCCGGAATGTCTAAGCGCGCCAATGCCATGACGGTGCCGGGAACGGTCTTATCGCAGCCACAGAGCGCGACAACGGCATCAAACATGTTACCGATAGAAACCAACTCGATCGAATCAGCGATGATCTCTCGACTGATCAGCGAGGTTTTCATACCTTCGGTGCCCATGGTGATACCATCAGAGATACTAACCGTATTGAACTCAAGCGGTGTTCCACCCGCGGCGCGGATGCCTTCTTTAACTTTAGCGGCAAGTCTTCTTAAGTGGAAGTTACAAGGACCGATCTCGATCCACGTATTGGCAACCCCGATAATCGGTTTGTCAAGGTCTTCAGGTGAAAGCCCGCCATCGCCGAACATGAGCATCGTACGCGCGGCGGCGCGGTCTGGCCCGTCGGTAATCGCATAACTTCGGGGTTTCAATTTATTGGACATTTCTTTGTGTTCTCCTACAAATTGATAAAAAGGCAGAAGGCAGAGGCATGGAAAATCGGTTGCCTTACAACGCCGAGATTTGGTAATTAGGGCTACATTGTAAATTCGTAGACGTGTTCTCCGTCTGGAGCATTTTTGAGGCGTAAAATGATCGTGCCTGCTTCCTGTCGATAAGCCGCCTGATACATTGTCTTGATTGGTGTAAGATCAAAGCGATAGTTTTCCGTTGGATATGCTTCACAGGTGTCACCGTTAGCATCGTGTGCAATAGAAACGTGCAATTGAACCGGGAACGATTCGAGAAATGTATCCGAAGCGACGAGTGTGAATTGGTGATCTTCACACCCACCACTGTAGGATACACTGATATTTAGCATATCATCTGTGATAGTCGCGGAATTTAAGGCATATGCGTCGGTTCCGAACCTATCTCCTGCATCACCAATAAAAACAGTACCTGTGTAGAATATTTCGCCTGGGTTAACGTCATCTACAGAAACAGATACGGTATCATCAGGTCCCGTCTTCATCTGATCGTTTAACTGCTGACACCCGGTGGTGAATAGGGTGAAAAGACTCAAGGCGTATATAATGGTGATTTTTAGTTTCATATTGTGTCCCTGCCGTAGAAATCGCGAGCGCAACTCGCTCCTACAAGACGATTTAACGTGGATAGAACGCTCTTACATACCGAGCCAACTGCTAAGTATGCCGCCGTATTTTGCGATCAGACCGGCGAATACGACTGACACCATAGACATCAACTTAATCAGAATGTTAAGTGAAGGACCGGAAGTATCTTTGAAAGGATCCCCGACGGTATCGCCGACCACAGTCGCTTTGTGTTGTTCGGAACCTTTTTCACCGTATTCTTCTTTGTGTCTACCCTCTTCAATAAACTTTTTGGCGTTGTCCCACGCGCCCCCAGCATTTGCCATCATAATCGCGAGAACGAAACCGGTTGCTAAACCGCCTGCAAGTAGACCTAACACACCACCGACATCAAAGATCAAGCCGACAATGACAGGCACAACGATAGCGATGAGCGACGGGAAAATCATTTCGCGTTGCGCACCAACGGTTGAGATTTCGACACACCGTGCGTAATCCGGTTTCTCTTCGCCTTTCATAATGCCGGGTTTTTCACGAAACTGACGACGAACCTCCGCTACCATAGCACCAGCAGCACGTCCGACGGCTTTCATTGTCAATGCACAGAAATAAAATGCCATCACTGCGCCGATGAACAATCCGATAAGCACTTGTGGGTTCATCAGCGTGACATCATAGTAATCCATAAATTGACTGACGCTAACTTTTACCGTCTCAACTGTGCCTTCGCCTTCAATATCAAGTGTGTCCTTACCTGCCAAATGGATTAAACCGTACCGAATTTCTTCCAAATAGGCGGCAAGCAGTGCGAGAGCTGTGAGTGCTGCTGAACCGATTGCAAACCCCTTACCGGTTGCGGCGGTTGTATTACCGAGCGCGTCTAACTGATCCGTACGTTCCCGGACACTTTCATCGAGTTTTGCCATTTCAGCGTTGCCGCCAGCGTTGTCTGCGATGGGGCCATAAGCATCCGTCGCAAGGGTTATACCGAGCGTCGCCAGCATACCGACAGCAGCGATACCGACACCGTAAAGCCCCATCAGCGGTTCGGTCGCGCCACCAGGGAGGTAGTAGCTAACAGCAACTGCGGCAACAATCGTTATGACTGGAATCGCCGTTGATTCCATACCGACAGCAATCCCCTCAATAATCACGGTCGCGGGTCCAGTTTGCGCCTGCTTGGCGATCGCACGCGTTGGCGCGTAATCGTGAGAGGTAAAGATTTCGGTGACTTTGCCGATAATCAAACCTGCCACAAGCCCAGCGATGATCGCGCCCCACACCTGCCACTTGTTCGGGAGATCGAGGTAGATAAGCACAGGGAGCGACAAAATAGCGATGCCGATAGCACTACCGTTAATACCGAAGTTAAGGGAACCCATCAACTGCTTCATCGTCGCCCCCTCTTTGGTTCGGACCAGATAGATGCCTAAAATCGAGAGGATCACGCCGATACCAGCGATAATCATCGGTGCTGAGAGATATTTAAGCTGGTCTACAAGGTTGTCGTGATCTTTCGCAGCGACAGCAGCGACACCGAGCGCAGCAGTCGCGAGAATTGAACCCGCATAAGATTCGTAAAGGTCCGCCCCCATGCCCGCGACATCGCCGACGTTGTCCCCGACGTTATCTGCTATGGCAGCCGGATTGCGAGGGTCGTCCTCGGGAATGCCGGCTTCAACTTTTCCGACAAGGTCTGCGCCGACATCCGCTGCTTTTGTATAGATACCACCGCCGACGCGGGCGAAGAGCGCCTGCGTTGAAGCCCCCATACCGAAACTGAGCATAATCACAGTAATCTGGGGTAACGGGTTCACCTCTAAGAATCCGGGTAATATCTTAGGGAAGAGGTAGTAAAGAATAAGGAACCAGCCAGTAATGTCAAGGAGTGCGAATCCGACAACTATCAACCCCATGACAGCACCCGCTCGGAACGAGACTTTCAAGCCGGCGTTGAGGCCTTGCATCGCAGCACTTGTCGTACGAGCGGAGGCATTCGTTGCGGTTTTCATGCCGAGGAAACCGCAGAGTCCTGAGAAAAAACCGCCTGTTAGAAATGCGAATGGGACAACTTTATTTTGCGCATCAAGGACGAACGCCATAAAGATGAAGATCAGACACAGCACAACAAAAACAATAGCGACCACTTTGTATTGTTGCCTGATATATGCCATCGCGCCTTCGCGCACCGATTGCGCTATGTCGCGCATTGTTTCAGTGCCCTCGTCCTGCTTCATCACGGCGCGGTAAAAGTGGTAAGCAAATCCCAAAGCGATGAGTGCACCGATAGGAGCAATCCACCATGCCGGCGGCACATCTGGACGAGGAGTTGTTTGGGCAAAAGCTTCGGTGGCTAAATTGAGGACGGGTAGGACTACTAAAAATGACTTCCAATTTAGCCACCGTCTTTTGCAAGTGATATCACGCATTTAAAACCTCTCTTTTCTATTTTTCATTTTTATTTTCATTTAAAAAATTCGAGTGCCTGACCGACAAGGTAGAGTGAACCCGTAATGCAGATCAGGTCCGTCGGCGATGCGGATGCTAACGCTCTGGCGATTGCTTTTTCTGGGTTTGGGCATATTGTAATTTTCTCACACATACCAGACCATGCATCCTGTATTGCTTCAGCGGCCATCACACGCGGATTCTCAGAAACTTGTGTGGCAATCACGGTGTCCGCAGTTTTAGAGACAATATCCCCAATTGCTTTAAGGTTTTTATCTTTCATTAAACTAACGATAAAAATCGACCGAGTGTAACGAAAACTCTCACGGAGCGTCAAGCATAGTGCCGCCATTGAGGCAGCGGAATGCGCGCCATCCAATACAACAAGTGGGGAAGACATAATCCGTTGGATGCGTCCGTGCCATTGCACATTCTTGAATCCAGCATAAATACTATTTTTCGGAATTGTATATCCTTTCTGTTTCAGGCATTCAATCGCTGCGATAGCAGTTGTTGCATTCACAAACTGATGGTGTCCAAGTAGCGGTATTGTGAGCTGCGAATAACTGTCGGAATCCGTTTCCACGTCAAATTGTTGGGCTATAGGTAGACCATCGGTATTCTGGACGAGCTGTGACGTTGATAGCCGGTGCGCCTGTCCGACATCGCGGGAAATAGGCTTGTGAATTGCTTCATCGGTTTTAACTTCAACAATTGATACATTCCGTTCGTTTGCGACTCTTTCAAACACTGCCCGCGCGTCGGGATGTTGTGGTGCAAGTGCAAGCGGACATCCTTCTTTAATGATCTCCGCTTTTTCAGCTGCTATCTCGGTGTATGTTTCCCCTAATATCGTTATGTGCTCTAAACCAATCGGCGTGATAACAGTTGCAACCGGCTTAACAACGTTAGTTGCATCAAGTCTTCCGCCTAAGCCGACTTCAATAACAGCGAAATCAGTCGCTTTGTCGGCGAAATAGGTGAAGGCGAGTGCGGTGTATATTTCAAAAAACGAGACACGTCCGAATTCGGAAGTGGAAACGGTTTCAATCGCAGGTTTGATCTTATCAATATAGAAAGCAACGTCTGCTTCTGAAATTGGCTCACCATCAATACGACATCGTTCTCGGGGCGTAATGAGATGCGGTGATGTAAATAACCCAGTTTTATAGCCTGCGTGCGTAAGAACAGAGGCGACAAATGCGGCGGTAGAACCTTTCCCTTTGCTCCCCGCAATGTGGATCACCCGCAATCTATCGTGTGGGTTGCCGAGTCGTTTCAGCAACAGAGAAATTCGGTTGAGATTGTAGAGCCGTGCCTGTCGTGAAAAATCAGGGCTTCTTTCATAGTCAATAAACGCTTCAATATAGGCGAGTGCCGCTTCATAATTCATAGTTTTCAGTTTTCAGGTGTCGGTTGTCAGTTAGGAGATTTTGTGACAATTTTCTGCAGCTGAGCATACTCATTGGGAAGTGGTCCATCGTTACAGACTCACCTCTTATCTTAACTGAAAACTGATAACCAACAACCGATAACTATTTTAGATATTCATAAATCGGGAATTGCGCGCAGAGTTCTTTGACCTTCTCCCGAACTTGGCGTTTGATGGCGGTTTTCTGCCTGTTTTCAAGCGTCTCTGTAATAAAATCAGCGACTTGAACCATATCGCTTTCTTTCATGCCGCGCGTCGTAATCATCGGCGTTCCGATCCGTAAACCGCTTGTCGTTCTCGGTTTCCTTTTGTCGAAAGGAATCGTATTTTTATTCACAATAATTCCGGCAGCTTCCAAATGATCGGCAGCTTGTCGTCCGCTCAATTTCTCGTACTTTGAGGTAAGATCTATCAGCATCAGGTGATTATCGGTACCACCACTTACCAATCGGAACCCGTTTTCAATTAACCGCGCAGCAAGTGCCTTCGCATTTTTAACAATCTGTGCTTGGTATGTTTTAAAATCGGGCTCGCTGGCTTCTTTGAAAGCGACGGCTCTCGCTGCGATTGTATGGAGGAACGGACCCCCTTGTAAACCGGGAAACACAGCACGGTCGATCTTCTCCGCATATTCTTCTCTACACATAATCATCGCGCCGCGAGGCCCGCGTAAGGTTTTGTGTGTTGTTGTCGTAATCACATCCGCATAAGGAACCGGATCTGGATGAACGCCGCCTGCGATAAGTCCTGCGATATGTGCTATATCTGCAAGGAGATACGCGCCTACGGCATCAGCGACCTGCCGCCACGCAGCAAAGTCAAAGTGCCGCGGATAGGCTGTCGCGCCAACAACGATGAGTTTAGGGCGGTGCTGTTCTGCAAGACGCGCGATCTCTTCCATATCAATACGCTCGGTCTCAGCATCCACACCATAAGCAGCAATATTGTAAAGATTTCCTGAAAAGTTGACGTTAGCACCGTGCGTGAGATGTCCACCTTGGCTGAGCGACATGCCGAGAATTGTATCACCGGGTTCAAGCAAGGCATGGTAGGCTGCCATATTCGCTTGGCTACCGGCGTGCGGTTGGACGTTGACGTGTTCAACTCCGAAAAGAGCCTTCGCGCGTTCAATCGCGAGGGATTCAACATCGTCCATAAACTCGCATCCGTTGTAGTAGCGTTCGCCGGGGTAGCCCTCAGCGTATTTATTGGCGAGGATACTGGCTTGGGTATCCATAACGGCGCGGCTGGCATAGTTTTCTGAGGGGATTAGCATGAGAGAATTTTGCTGGCGTGTTAGGTCATTCGCAACAATCTCAACAATTTGTGGGTCAACTTCACCTAATAATTTATCCATTTTTACGCTCATCGTGTATAATTAAAATGATATTGTGCTGTAAAAGTTTAGAACATAAATTTTAACACAGATTTGCCACAAATTCAAATTTTTCGTAAGTTTTACAAGTTCCTGAAGTTGATGTTACAAAATCGGTGTTCTCCTGTTCAGTACTGTTATGTTTGTTGCGCTCTATTTCAGTTTCTTTTAAAAAAAAAGGAAGATTGTGAAATGACATGCATCAGGCAAACCGCGATGCACCACGAAAAAAAAGCCCGTGATTGCCGATAGACGACTGCCATTTGCTAACATTTCAGTTGCGTTATATTGGGTCCTATGCTAAATTAATATGCATTATAATTTTCTAAAGAGAGGCAGCTATTCGTGCATATTGTCAGACGATTGCGGAACAGAAAATACCTGATTGTTCTTATGTGCCTGCTGGTGTGGGGCTGTGATTCACAACAAAAGCAGCAGACACAGCAACCCGCGGGGCAGCAACCGAGGTCCTCTGAAGTGATGGAACCCGTCGCACCCCCTCGTCCTGAAGATTGGCATACATTCATGTACGATTTAGGTTTCTCTGGGATAAGTCCTGATAAAAGCCTCACACCGCCGCTGGAATTGCTGTGGAAATTCAAAACCGGGGGCCCCCTCTACGCCTCCCCAGTAATAGCGAACGGCATTTTATACATCGGCTCGACCGATGGCAAGTTGTATGCACTCGATGCAAAGCAGTGGGGTATTAAATGGGTGTTCGATGCCGGAGATGCTATCCGATATTCTGCCGCAGTGCTTGGAGATCGGGTCTACTTCAGTGCCCGGAACAATAAAGTCTATGCGTTAGATGCAAAAACCGGCGAAAAACTGTGGGAATTCAAATCGAAAAATTGGATGGATGCCCCACCGATTGTTACAGATAATAGGGTTTACGTTGGCGCGTTTCGGTCAACAATCTATGTGCTAAACGCGAAGACAGGAACGCTTGAATCAAGGCGTGAGAAGACAATCCAGATCCGTGGTATTGCGTATGGGTGTGCAAATGGAGTGTTCCGTCCGGTTTCTCCGGAACACAACGCGAAGGTGTGGCGAGGTCAGACAGCGGGGAGTGAAAGTTATCCTGTAACAGCAAATAGCACCGTCTACATTGGCGCGCGCGATGGGCAGCTGCACGCCTTTGACATGGCATCAAAGACACAGATTTGGGCGTATCAACTCGGCGGATTTGTGGAAGCTGCACCTGCCATCTCTGAGGGTATCCTCTATGCTGCATCAGGCGATGGTAGCGTTTATGCATTCACAAACGCTGGCGCGATTACAAACCTCACCAACGAGAACCAAGCCACGGACACTCGGCAGACAGGTATTGTGGTGCATGACGCTGCACCGGTTTACGCGAATAAAGAAGGCATGGCTGTGTTGTTAAACCTCAACGATGGCGGGCACTTGCCGATTCTGCAAACTTCGGACGGTTGGTATGAGGTCGAACTCCCGAACGGTGTCCGAGGATGGATGGATAAGTTTGCTTTTGGAGCGTTTAAAGATACTGATGGTATCATGTTCAATACAACTTTTGGACGTAGACGCGGGCTTCCGGCTGCTTCTCCGCGTAGGATGCAATTGATTGAAGGGGCGGAGTACCCCCGTTGGAGCCCCGATGGTGAGCTTATTGCATTTCTGAAAAGGAATGATGTCGGCAGTAGGTATTGGCGTGCGAATGAATTGTGGATTATGGATCGGAACGCGGAACAGGCGCGTAAACTTTTCACTGGACATTTCTACAATCCGCAGGTCTCTTGGTCACTGGACAGCAGAATTTTGGCATTTGAGGTTGACGAAGATGGAGACCGCTATATCTATACAGTGGATTGGCAGTTCGGACGGATTAAACAGTTAGTTCGTGGCGAAGGGCCGGCTTGGTCACCTACCTCAAACCGTTTGGTCTTTAGAAGACGCGAAAAAAAGATGGATGTTATCTACCGTATTAATAGCGATGGCAGCGATTTACGTGCGATTGCGCGGGTGCCGATTGAACGCCGGCAGCGTACCTCCACCTATCTCCCCGCTCCGTCTTGGGCACCAGATGGCACACGCGTCGCTTTCGGTGTGAATAACGCAAAATATGTGGGGATCCGTATCCAAGATATAGACGGACAACGCTTAAAAGAGATTCAAACGCAGCATCAACAGGTGCATCAACTGAACTGGTCAGTGGATGGAACACAGCTGGCTTATGTTTTATCTGGTAGCAATCGCCCCGGGCAGCGGATTGATAAGCAGTTGCACATATCAGGAGCAGCACCTGCACTGACACAGAGCCAGATACTAAAACACACATCCCCAGCTTGGTCACCAACAGGAAAACAGTTAGCATATCTGGAACGCGAGGATTGCGAAGGCATCCGCTGGAAGGTCTGGGTTTATGACTTTGAGAGCGGTAAGAAGTTTTCTATTGCCCGAACCGAGATGAAATTGACATCCATCGTCTGGACTCCAGATGGTAACCATCTCTGCTTGTGGCAAACGTCAGACTATCTGCGCGATAATGCGTATAAACCGGCACTAACACAGGGCTGGATTGTACCGATTGCCCCACCTACTTTTGAATAGCCAGTTTTAGTTTGCAACCTGTACTAAAACGCTGCCTCAAATAACGCGACCATATCTTCTTCTCTACAGATTCTCGGATTGAATTTGTGGCAGTGATCGAGCATCGCATCTGCGCTAAGTTTCGGAATTTTCTTTGCGTCCAAACCCGCGTCTCCGAGCCCTGTCGGCATATTTAATGCCGCGTTGAATGCTTTGATTTTTTCTATAGCGGCATACCCCGCTTCACTACTATCCATGCCGCTGGTGTCTATACCTAAAGCACGCGCGACCTCGGCGTATTTCGCCGTTGCATGGGAAAAGTTGAATTCCATGACAGGCGGGAGGAGGATAGCGTTTGCAACACCGTGCGGGATCGGGGCATCCGTGGAAAGTTGATGTGCCAGAGAGTGAACTGCACCGAGACCTTTCTGGAATGAAAATGCCGCCATGCACGACCCCAAAAGCATTTCCCCGCGCGCAGTTACATCTCCACCGTCGTGATAGACCTTTTCGATATTCGCGCTCAACATTCTGAGTGCCTGCAATGCGACACCTTCGGCAATCGGGTGGTACTTCGTCGCGACATACGCCTCGATGCCGTGTGTAATCGCGTCCATACCCGTAGCAGCGGTGAGCGCGGGCGGCATACCGAGTGTTATGCCGGGATCAAGCAGTGCTATGTTCGACATGTTGAACGGCGTAACGATTGCACGCTTTCGCCATCGATCCGTCGTGTTGAACGATGTATCCGTAATAATCGCGCCTTGTGAAACTTCACTGCCAGTCCCTGCAGTCGTTGGGACACATATCAACGGTGGCATATCGCCGCGAATCCGTTCGACGCCACCGACATCAGCGTAATAAGGTTCCAACGGTGCCGCATGGGTTGTCAAGAGGCGGATGGCTTTGGCAGCATCCATCACACTCCCACCACCGACAGCGATGACACTATCGCACGCTTCTGAGTTGTAGACTTCTACACCGTGTGTAATGCTAACATCTGTCGGATTCGGCTCGATATCTGCATACGTAGCAGACGGTAAACCGCTTGCCTCTAAAGCAGCTATCGCTTTGGCAAGAAGATCGGCATTGATCACACCAGCATCGCTTACCAAGAGCGGTTTTTTGCTTTTAAACGCTTTGACATGTTCGCCTAAGTTTTGAACGGCACCCTCGCCAAAGTCAATTCGTGGAGGTAAAAAGTAGTTTTGCATTTAAAATTTTTTTGCACAAAGGTAGCGCGAGGCAGCGAGGCCCCGCGCTACAAGTTATTCGCAGTATTCAAACGCTATTTCACGGATTTGAGATGCGCCCAGGTCGTCGCGAGTTTGCTTTTCGCATCAACTGGTAACGAGGGACCATCAGGACCATAAACCAAAACATCATCATACTTCGCAACGGTGCTCCAGGTTGCAAGACCGACTCTGCCAACACCGTTCTCAGTATTATCATCCACCTTCGCGACTTCTTCATCGTTGAGGAAGAGCGTGTAGCTGCCCGGTTCATTGACAATCTTGATGCTATACCACTCATCATCTTCTATCGTATGATTGCTATTGGCACCACCTTTGCCGCCCCAGGATTCAACCTGTGAGCGTGTGTTTCCCCAGCCGCCGAGGTTCCACCAATATTCCAATGATGGTTTGAGTTTCTCCATGCGCGGTGGATGGTCTTCGAGTGCTTGACCACGGGGTTGCATCAAGCCTTGGCACCGGAACATAATCAGGAAGCCTTCAGCACCACTGATTTTACTCCCTCTCACCTCAAAGGTATAATCGTTCCACTTGTCGTCCCAAAATTCGTCAGCGACAACGCTCATGCAGTTAGGAGTATTTTGGAGTTGATGGTATTCATCAGCCTTGAATTCCCAATCTCCAAAGAGAGCGACCCATTTCTTCTCAGATTCTTTTGGGTCATCAAAATTATCTTCAAAATAGGTTTGCGACATCGCAATCGCAGCGATACCGAGCGTGATACCACAGATAGCAATGAACAGATTACGTCTGTTCATAATAGAATCCTCCATCCAATTATTTGTATTTCATGTAGCATAGGCTGTTAGCCTGTGCGTTTCTTGTGCTTTCTTCTGTAGCATAGGCT
>VXZK01000388.1:0-27420 GCA_009845545.1 Candidatus Poribacteria bacterium | reverse complement strand
GTAGCATAGGCTGTTAGCCTGTGCGTTTCTTGTGCTTTCTTCTGTAGCATAGGCTGTTAGCCTGTGCGTTTCTTGTGCTTTCTTCTGTAGCATAGGCTTTAGCCTGTGCATGTATAACCTGTTCGTTTATGCTTTTCCGATTCCACCTACTAAACTTCGGACAATTCGTATCACATTTAACTACACTGGCACAGGCTGACAGCCTATGCTACAAAAGATTACGTGATACCAACTCACGTTTTAGATTGTGGTGAAAAATCTAATCGACAATAACTCCATTGCCACTTTTCCCATGTATCCACTAAACCTGCCTTCACCGGATTATTAAGAACATAGGTAATAATCCGTCGCCATTCGCTTGCGTCCCGAATAACATGATCGTAACTTTCTCGCTGCCAGAATACACCACTCCGCCCTAACAGAAGATTAGCTTTGCGAGCCGTATATCCCTTAAGAGACTGCATAATAGAGGAAAGTGAGTTGTAGCACAAATCCTCTGTTTGTACTGTATTTTCCATCGAATTAACAACGTCTGTTTTGGAAGATTGCATTGCGAGCGGCGTAAATACAACATGGACATGATTTGACATGATGCAATAGGCATCCAAGCAATACATTTTTCCATCTCGGTGATGCAGGCTTCTCGCTATTTCTTTGGCAATCCGATTATCTTTGAGCCATACGGGACCACTTTCCGCACTATCTAAGGTTTTTTCAAATTTGCGGAACCATTGTCGTCTCCATTCCAAGTGTTTATTCTTTTCCTCAAAATGTCTATGTTGCATTGACACGGGCCTGGAGTCCTTTTCCAACCTGAGAAGTCTTGATGTTTCTCTCTCGAATTGCAATTTTTCCGTTCTCCATTGCGCTAATACATGCTGTGGTATAGATCCTGCAAGCTGGAATGTCACAAAGAGAGTTGCCCCCGGTGTCTGTATATGAGGCAAGTTACGACGGTAAAACGATTTAAACTCATTTTGACTCATCCTGCTCATATCCCTTGTAGCATAGGAAACCGTTAGTTTGTGCCTGTCTCTTCTGTAGCATAGGCTGTTAGCCTGTGTTTCTTGCCTTCTTTTGTAGCATAGGCTGTTAGCCTGTGCTTGTCTCTTCCGTAGCATAGGCTGTCAGCCTGTGTTTCTTGCCTTCTTTTGTAGCATAGGAAACCGTTAGCCTGTGCATGTATAACCTGTTCGTTTATGCTTATTCCATTCCACCTATTCCGAATCCCAAAATTATCCAACATCTTCAATAAAATAATCAGAATCGACTCGCTTGACTTCATAAGTCTTCACTGTAGAAACCCCTACGTTATGATCAATCATCAACTGGGCAAGTCGTTTTCCATCAATGAGAATAATTTTGAAACCTGCAGCATCATAGTCTTTGGCAGCTTTGGTAAAATCGGACGTTGTAATGAAGATACCTTTGTTAGCACTTTGTCCAGCTAACGCTCCGGCGAAACTGGCAATTTCAGGTGCCCCCACATTATTTTTCCATCGCTTCGCCTGTATATAGACTACATCAAGACCGAGTCTATCTTGGTTAATAATACCGTCAATTCCACCATCACCGCTACGTCCCACGGCTTCGGCATCTTCTCTTGAGCCGCCATATCCCATTTCAACAAGCAGGTCAATAACAAGGTTTTCAAAAAAAGCAGGGGTATTTGCTTTAATTTGTTGGAGTAAATCTTCAGCTACTTTTTCTCTAATTTGTTGATAAATTTCTTCAATATTTCCATCAGGAGGGGGTGATGGAGGTACATCGCGGGAGAGGACATAAGGTTTTCTCGGACCTTCTGGTTGTTCTAATTTTCCCTCCTTTAAGAGTTTTTTAAATTCAGTACCAACTATCTCATAATGGAAAAAGCCAAGATATCGCTCACCCCTCTTTGTCTTTGCTGCTTTTTGTTCATCAGACAATCCAAATTTCTCCGCCAGTTTTTCTGTCGCCTTTTTTATGGTAATTCCATTAGATGGATAATCAAGTTTAAGAATCTCCTGCTTGACCACTTCAGAGTCCGGTAGTTCTATCGCATATTTTTGTCCCGTAGTTGGATCTATTGCCATTCTTCTTTGCCTTTTCATACGTTTCCTTTTCCGTATTAAGGTTTGGACGATTCAGATGCACAGGCTAACGGTTTCCTATGCTACAAGGGTTTGCCAACAGTTAGGGTTAGGAAGCACAGACTAACGGTCTCCTATCTACAACTACGGATGCACATCTGTCGCCGGTAAAATCATTTTTTTTAGGAAATTTGTCCTTACATAAAATGCTATTGAGTCCATTCCATGTCCTGGCACTATCGCTTTGGGTTGAATGTGTACTCCCATTTTACCAGTAACAGCAGAAAACCCTTGTGTCTGGATCGTTTCTCTGACGAGGTCATAATCCTCTTTGATTTGACGATAGACTTCAGGATCATCTAAATCGAAAGTTGTCACACTATGGAGGATAGATCTTTCTTCTTGTTTACTTTCCCAAATTCTTGCAGCAACAATCATTTGTCTCAATATGCTGTGTAGGTAACTGACTTCAAAATCCGTTCGCTTGAGGTAATAAGTGTCAATTGTTGTTATAAACATTGCTCTTGGTACTGTTAAATTTCCATTCTTCAGGTATTTCAATGGAATAACTTTTAGTTCCCAAGACCAAAAGCTGGGCGATCGGGACGAATTGGGATATACCCCCAAATGCCATTCAAGGACCTGACTCACCCAAATGTTGTTTTTGCTGCCGTTCTCTTCAAAAAATACAGGCACTTTATACTGCTCCGCAAGTGGTCGTAAATCTTGATTAATAATATCAGTTAATCTATGAATTGTTTCTGGTCTTTCCATAACTATCCTCTATTATCCTAATTCCCCTTAATGATTAAGCGAAAACTCAGCCGAATTGAGCAAAACCCAATAGAGATCCTCATAAGCCAAGTCTTTGTTACGATAGAGGCTGCGTTCCATATAACGTTGGAAATAGGTTTTCTCTTTGGCTGTTGGTAACCGAGAGAGGACGTTAAGATAGATATACTCCAAGCGATCTGCCGGGGCGCGCCATTTTTCCAAAACGTAATTTACAAAGCTGCCGCGTTCTCCATGACTCGCGCTATCGTTCACCATATTTCCATTAATCATCATGAGTGCCTGTGGCACGGTGCCATTGAAAGCCTCAATCTCTTCCATCTCGCCGTTATCGAGGAGAAAAAGAAACTTTTCGAGATGTTCACGTTTCGTGCGTTCCAGGTCACGTAGCATCCCCATGCGATCCTCGCCACCCTGCCTGTTACTGCCTTTCATTTTCGTCTCTTGAAGCCTTTCAAAGCCAGTCGCCTGGAGGAGCGAATAGAAAAACTGTTCAGCACTTAGGGGTTTCACATACGCATGTGAGTAATACTGTTCGTCGTCTTTGTTACTCTTATTCGTTTCTGAGGTGCGTTGGTAAGTTTCTGAATTAAGGATTGTCCGCATCAAGTGTTGTAAATCGTAATCGTAAATGACGAGATTCTCGGCGAGCCAGTCCAACAATTCGGAGTTAGTGGGGGGATTCTCTTCACCGAATCCATCAATCGGTTCGACAAAGGCGCGTCCCATGAAGTGTTTCCAGACGCGGTTTACAATCGCTCTGCTAAAATAAGGGTTTGATTGGTCGGTCATCCATTGTGCAAGAGCTTCGCGCCTTTTGGTAAGTGAACCTTTGTATTCCGTGCCACCTAAAAAACGTGGGGAGACTTCTGCGTCCATTCTCTCCACCCACATAGATTTTCTCGGTTCATTGGTAATCAGAAAATTTTCCATCCGCTTCTCATTACCCACCATATCCATCGTCTCGATGTATCCCTTCTGTTCACTCTCAATACCATTAAAAAAGGCGGCAATCCCGTAGTAATCTTTTTGGCTCCAAACTTCTGTCTTATGATCGTGGCATTCAGCACACTGCATAGGCAGCCCTAAAAAGAGGCGCGAACTGTGCGAAGTTAGCACCGCAGGCGCTCGCTCATAACGCATGATATAGTTTCCGGCACCGTTGTCCTTTAACTCGCCGTCCGCAGCGATGAGCTCTTGAACGAACTGATTGTAGGGCATATTTTTCGTCAATGCGTCCCGTACCCAAGCTGTTAATCCGATGCGTCGATCATCTCCATCACCGCGCCTGCCGATTAACCAGTTCACCCACAACCGAGTCCAATAGTCAATATAAGGCGCGCTGCCTAACAATTGATCAATCTTTTTTTGCCGTTTGTTCGGAGAACCGTCTTTGAGAAAATCCAAGACATCTTCAGGAGCAGGTATTTTTCCGGTCAGATCAAGATGAACACGCCGCAAAAACTCCGTATCTTCTGCTATCTCTGATGGTTGAATATCTTTTTTCTTAAGCACTGCGTTGATGTGTCGGTCAAGGTGTTTTGTGCTTGATGAGACCTGCCGTGTCGGCGTGACGGCAACTTTGGTGCAATTTAGTGTCAAGAACGCGAAAGTGAGCAAGGCAAGTGAAGAGTAAACGGTAACTCCAAAGGATTTTTTCACGGTAGATAACCTCCAAGAGACGCAATTTGGGGCAGTGTGTTCTTACTTAAAAGTCTAACCTATTGTTGCCAGCACTGTCAAGGAAAAGCGGAGGAAGATCGATATTAACTCCATCGAACGCCTGTCGGAATGATCCCGACATCTTCACCGCGGTGCATTGCTTCGGCGGCATCAAGGATACTCGCTAAATCGTGTTGTGGTTCATAATCCAGTAGCGTTTTAATTTTGCTGAGATCAAACTCAAAATAGTTTGCATTCGGAAGTTTTATATCAGCGAAATCCTTATGATAGCGTTTACATAGGTAGGGAATAACCTCTTCAAAATTAAAAACACCTTTTCCACCGAGGGTGAATTCTTCACCGACAGCAGCATCCTTTTCTATTCCTAAGACCAATCCCTGAACAATATCACGTATATCGGCAAAATGCTCTTTGTAAGGACGGCCGTCAGGGTTGCGTTTGAGTATAAACTTTTCTTCTCCGTTCCATGCTTTCATTACGGCTTCTGCGGCCTCTAATTCAACTGAGTCGTTGCCTTTATAGTTTTTGTATCGGTTATAGATAGTGCTAAAGACAAATAGTTTGGGTAATCCATCGTTGTTGAGAAATTCGCTCGGTTCAATGACAGTCGCAAACCGAAACACTGTAGAAGGCACACCGTATTGGTGGTGATAGGTCATGCACAATTCTTCGCCGATCCATTTGGTGAGGAAATAGGGCATGTGATGGTACTTGGCAACCATGTCCTCGGTGATAGGTGCATCGAAAAGTCTGCCTTTTTCAGTGAGTTCCCAATAAATCGCTTCGGTACAGGCATAGACAAGACGGTGAATGTTCGGATTGAACTCACGGATACACTCCAAAATGTTGAGCGTCCCCATACCGTTGATTGCTAAGTACTCACGGTTATTGAAGGGACCACCGAAAGCAGCAGCGATATGATAAATGGCATCTACACCTTCAACGGCTTTTTTAACATCCTCATATTCGCGCAGATCGCCAAGGACGGTTTCAACGCGTGTCGTGCCGTCCCATTTGCCGACACGATTAACATCACCCGGATAAACAAAACTGCGGATCTCGTGTCCTTTTTCCAATAATTTTTTGACGAGGTTTGATCCGATGCGACCGGTGCCGCCTGTGACCAAAATTTTCATTAATTTTTCTCCTAAAAGCCAACAAGATACAAAAAAGAGCTACACTTCAGGTGGGTGCAGCCCTTCTTTACGGCTATCTTCGCCGAACCGTAACGATGTTGAGTCGCTCACAATTCGACGAAGGAAGTGGGGTGTTAGGATTTGAGTTCTGCCCACCTAACTGCTAATTTATGTTTTGGCGCAACAGAAAATGCTGTGCTGATGAGCTTTATATTATCTATTGCCCACCACCAATCATTCTGGGCATCAATGACACCGAAACTAATGATCATCTCAGTGGCATTTGCCGGATTATCAATCGGGATTTCTAACGTTTCGTTTATCTGTTCTCCATCCTTTATATCTTCCTCATCCATGTCGAGCGTAGGAATCGTAACAAGAGTGTGCGCGCCTGCGTCAATACCGACACTCTTGAAAAGTAGGATACGTTCTTCCTTACCGCCATCGAAACTCACTGTTATTTCAGCAGTTTGGGTATCTTCAGGTCGCCAGCTCGAATCCAACGTTAAGACGAGCGACTTTGCTGCTGCGCCCTTGATTTTAATGGGTGGCGTAATTAAGTGGCCATTCCAACGGCTAAGAGCGTCAGGGTCGCCATTTCCGGCCCAATCGTCCCACTCATCAGGGTCAGAAACGGCTCCTTTGCCTACGCCCTTGCCGTCATTGTGTACACCTGTGAACTCACTACGCCGCTGGTCTTCCGCTGTTCGTGTCCACCATTCAAGGTCAACAATCGCCCACGTTCTCCACTCAGGCATCCCGAGGTCTTTCGGGTTCTCGTTGGTAATTTCCCAACCCTCAGGCGGTGTGCCTGACCAAACATCTTTATCTTTAATCTGTTCCATTATACTTGCTTCGAGTGTCACGCCCTCAAAATCTTCTTCAAGAAGGACAGTATCGGCACCCCAAATCTGTGGTGCTACAAGGCAAAAGGTTATCATAAGAACCGCGTGTGTAACGATTCTCGTAGTGCTGCTATTCATAATCAGCCTCCGAGGGTTTTAACCCAATAATGATTCGGTAATTCTAATTCGCCCCAGGCCCGGTAGGTGCGGTTTTGCGGTGTACTCACCTGCCCCGTGATAAGGGGATAAAAGGGGGTTGTGATCTGCATTCCTAACCGCACCGGACTTCTTCATCAAACCGCGCCAGCAAGGGCGTTTCCGTAAGTCCTGATAAAAAACAATTCCGCTAAAAAGTGACGGCGTATCCATCAGTTCTTGGGTCGGAGCCTCCAATAAGCGCGCCAGATTCCGGATGAACCATTATCATTTGCGCACTTCCCGGGCCGCCCCAATCCCCAACGATTTGGAGTTCGTGTCCTTTACCGGCTAATCCGTCTTTAGTATCCGAAAGGAACCGATTTTCTAACTGTAGGTCATTCGAGCAGGTGTGCGGAATTGTAGATTCCATCGGGTTTTGTAAACTGCGCCAACGCGGGGCAGAGACGGCTTCTTGCGGTGTCATTCCGAAATCGAGGATATGCGTAACGAGTTGTAAATTCGTCTGGACCTGTGTATCCGCACCGGGTGTGCCACAGGCTAAGAACGGTTGACCGTCTCTCGTGACGATAACAGGATTCATGGTATGTCGGACGCGTTTGCCCGGCATCAAACAGTTCGGATGCCCCTCTTCCAGATGCCAATAGGTCATACGGTTGTTCAAAAGGACACCTGTATCGCCTGCGACCAAACTGGAACCGAACCCGGATTGAATACTCTGTAGCACACAGACGAGATTCCCCGCGCGATCTGCGGTGCAGAAACAGGTCGTATCTTCGTGTGCCTCTGGTCCACCGGCGGGTACATCGAAAGCGGCTGTCTCCAAGTCAATGCGTTCGGCTTGCTCGGCGGCATAGGATTTCGATAACATCCCCTCTATCGGAACATCCACCCAATCTGGGTCTGCCATATATTTTTCGCGGTCGGCAAAGGCGAGTTTTTTCGCTTCAACCATCAGATGCACGCTTTCAGCGGTATTGCATCCCAAATTTTGCAAATCAAATAGCTCAACCATGTTCAATTCTTGGAGCAAGATATGCCCACTTGAATTGGGAGGCATCTCATAGACTTCATATCCGCGGTAGTTGACATGTATAGGGTCAGCCCAGTGTGCGTGGTAATCAGCGAGATCTTCGGCGGTTAAGAGTCCATCGTAGGCGCGGCTGAATTCACCGATAGCCTTAGCGATTTCACCCTTGTAGAACACGTCTCTGCCATGTTTTGCGATTTTTTGGAGTGTTGCACCGAGGTTAGGGTTCGCAAGGAACTGACCGGCGGGGATGGGTTCACCATCGTTTGTAAAAATAGCGCGGCTATCTGGCTCGGCGGCGAAACGAGCATTCTCGCCTTTAAGTCCACCCGCAAGTCTATGACTGACAGGAAAACCGTCCTCACAGAGCGAAATTGCTGGCGCGAAAACATCCTCTAATTTGAGTGCCCCGTAGCGTTCGTGTGCGAGGAGCCATGCGTCAACGATGCCTGGCACCGAAACACTTCGTATGCCTTTCATCGGGATTCCACCATCTTTGAGATAGGTTTCCCGTGTCGCAGCACGCGGGGCGGGTCCAGTGCCGTTTACCGCTTCGACCTTCCCGGTTTCCGCCCAATAGATGAGGATAAAGCCGTCGCCACCGAGTCCAGAACCAGCGGGTTCAACCATACCGAGCGCGACAGCGGTTGCGATGGCTGCATCAACGGCGTTGCCGCCTGCCATCATCGTCTGGATGCCTGCCTGTGAAGCAAGCACATGTCCAGATGTTACCATTCCATTCCGACCCATCACAGACGGACGGAACGCTGAGCCGTGTGGAGATTGCATATTTTTAATTTTCCTTGCGGTTCATTCAGGTGAATTTGACCTTTGATGTCCCATCCGTACATCCGCCCTCCATTTTGCGGCGTAATCGCCCATAAGCGATCTGCTTCGTTACGGGCTTCGCTCTCTTTATAGTGAAGCCGATAAATAAGTGGACATCTTTGTAGCATAAACTTTCCAGTTTGTGCCAGTCTGAATGCCTGTTATAGGTATTCAGACTGTTCGAGAGTGCCCAATTAATTACAGGTTTTACTATAAAACAGGGAGAAGACAAATTTGAATCCCTAAAACTTTTCTTGCGGTTCGGTCAGGCGGGTCAGGAAGAAGATAAATTTGAGAATTTGAAAATTCCATTTTTTAATTAAGCAAGCATCCTCTTAGCAAACGCCTCAACATCAACGCGTTCGTGCGTCCGTGCCGATTCGTTGCAGGCTTCCATGAGTATCCATGTACCAAGGGTCGTGTCCTGCATCCAATCTCGATTCGCGCCGTTGGCAATCGCTTGGGCAAAGGCATCAAATTGGAGGCGATCATCTTCTATGAGTCCTGCGTGTAAATCTTGGAGCGTTAAATCTTCGACGTTTTTGCCGAGTTGGAAAAGTTGCAGATGCCCGCCGTCTCGTCGGAGATCACCGTCTTCGCCGTGAAAACTCCAACTTCCGCTCCAACCGAAGGGACCGGTATGCCCTGCGCGGGTGCCAGCATAAGAGAAAGGCGCACCATTTGCGTATTCCATGAGGGCATTACCACCCGCTGTCCCCCAAGCCTCAATTTGCCCAAGTTCGGGATCACGGCGATTGTGGACATGTGCGGTAACATATTTCGGGATCCCCTTTGCGGCAACAATCTGATCAAGTTGATGGCTGCAGCCTGCATGGAAAAAGAGCCCATCCACATAAGCATCAGGTTGTCGAGAATCAGGGCCGGTGTACAGATTTTGGCGGATCCAGAACCGACACTCACCAGCCAGCATTTCACCGATACCGCCATCTTCGCGGAGCCATTCTCGCATTTTCGCGGCGGCAGGGTTCCAACGTTTGTTCTGCCCTTGGACAAGCATTAAGCCTGGATTCGCTTTATGTGCCTGAATAATGTCGTGGAATTCTGCCTGTGTTGTTGCAATGGGCTTGACACAGAGCGTATGCATACCGAGGTTCAGGCTTTCGACGATTAACTTGGCGTGAACGGTCGTCGAGGCATAGATCAGACATGCCTGTGCATCATGCTTCTCTTTCGCTTCGGTTATGGTCGTGTAGATACGTTCTGTTAAACCTTCAGGTGCCCCATTTATTGATGACACCCCATCGCGTGCGGCTTCAAGATTGATGTCCACACACGCGACGGGCTCTAACCCCTGCGAATTGACCTGGGCTTGTAAGCGACCGTGCGCGAAATGGGTACATCCCACATGAATCGTTGGGATAGGCATTTGTGAATCTCCGTATATTGGTTATCAGCGGACTGGTTATCGGAAATCTTCGGAGTTTTCTTTCTGACCGCTGACAGCCATCTTGGTATAAATTTCGCGGTCAGGACACCTCAACGGCAGGTGGGTTGATGAAATCGTGGTATTTCTGACTGACCTTTCCAACGGTGGCATCGCCTGCATGGATCAAGACACGGAACCGGAAGTGCATCTCTTCACCCTGTTTGAGCGTGTAGGACCCATCCTTATCCGGATCGCTTTCAAAGGTGCCGCTACCGAAAATGTTGGTACCCATTAACCCGTAGTTACGTACATGCCAATACGTCGGATAGCGTGGGTTGACAATATGATCGAAAACAGCGATCCCGACAGGTGTTCCGTCAACAACACCAGAATAATCGCACCAGTTCGCACGTTTACCCCAAGTTTCCGGCTGATTGATACCCCCGAAAGCATTCTCTATCTTCCCACCATCCGAAGCGTTCATCGACGGGTGTACTCGAATTGTGATAATACCGCCCTCCTTGGTATCTCCGAAATGGACATCCCCCACGGAAGCGATAAAACTCAGATCTAAGTCAAGAATCGCAGCATCCGCAGGCAGGTTATAGATTCGGAAGTTCTGCTTATCTGTCATCAAGACATCACCCGTCTGTGTCTCCCAATTATTTTCCGCATAAATCCTACCGACGACAGCACCGCCTTGCTTTTGTGTAAAGCCTTGATGCACGACTCTTCCAGAATTGCTCCCTTCACCCCACAAATCGACATCATTAACTTCGCCATAGGCGACGTAGAGTGAACGGTGATGCACGTGATCTGTCGAGATCTCGCTGGTTTCACCGCGCGTTACTTCGCGTCCATCGGGACCGAGGACGGGGAAGAAGTAGGGACGGAATTGCCCCTTGTTGTTAGAAGTCGCATAGCGAAATGTTGTAAAGTGCCGGTCGTTGAGCGTGACAGCGATAGTTTCGGATTCTTCGTTTAGCTGAACGCCGGATTCGCCAGCAACGTTCCCCTCTGCAAGGGTATAGGTACGCGATTCACCGGCAGCAAGTCCATCAAGTATCCAGGTTAAGGTCGTAAGACCATCCTCGTTGGCGTAACACTGCGCTGCGATGGTCTTACCAGATGCCACATCTGTTAAGGTGACGGCATGATCGTGAAGTTGGCTGACCCCCGGATGGTCAACATTAGCACTAACCGGGCATCCATCTCGATCGTGGAAACCGGCGTTGACAGTAAACGTTGGAAGGTTCTGATTTGCCATAAATGTCCTTTTCCGTATCTTGGTTTCCTCTCAGCAATTGTCGTAGGAGCGAAAGGTGTGATTCCTTATGTGTTAGAGCCATTTATAGTGAATCCTAAAAATAAAGAGACACTTTCCTCCCCCCGGTAGGTTCGGTTTCCTAACCGAACCGGCTCGGAGTGTCCTATTAATTCTAAACTTTACTATAGTTTTACGACTATAAACTACAGTCGCATAAATGGCTCTCTTGTTGCTATTAAGTCTCCTCAGAGGTGAGCGCGAGGATGCCTTCCTCTTCACTATTATAAGTCTCAAAGACAGTCATTAAGCGACCGAGGATAAGTAGGTTGCGGATATGCGCGCCGGCATTAACAAGTGCTGTGCGTCCACCTTTACGAGAGACAGTCACGTTCACGGAGACAAGCGTACCGAGTCCGCTACTGTCCATACGGGTAACATTTTCAAGGTTAAAGATGACCTTCGGAGAATCAAAATGCTCCTCGAGTTCCTCATTAATCTGCTCCCGAATTTCGGCGTTTGCGGCACCGATCATGCGTCCGGTGGGTCGAATAACGATGACCCCTTCTCTTTGACGTATTTCTGCTAACATCTATTTTCCTTTCTTAATTGCTCGCGTTATTAACTTATACGGGTTTTCGAGGTATGCCCTAACAAAGACCTTTTCAATATTATTGATATAGAACGTGTATCTCATAAATCCGAATGTGTTCAAATGAATACCGTGTGTGCTTATTGTCCATTGGGCTTACAAAGCCTTTCCACGATTTATGAGATAGACTGTTGCATTAATATAGTCAATTCCAAAAAATTTGTCAAGACTTTCGTAAATTTTCCGAGAAGCATTCAGTTATCAGCAATTAGTGGTTAGCCACACAAGGCTTGATGCCTATTTTAGGCTGCCCAATCATTGCATAACACCTCCGCTTGCTCCAAAACGGTCTCAGCAGCTTTCTCCCGTTTGTCAGGTGGATAACCGTGTTTGAGAAGGGTCCGCTTCACCATCACTCGTATCTTGGCACGTGCACTTTCTTTCATTGTCCAGTCAATACTCACGTTCCGCCGAACAGTTTCTACAAGTTCAACGGCGATGGTTCGTAGCGTTTCATCACCCAACACCATGACCGCGCTATCCTTAACTTCAAGGGCATCATAGAATGCCAATTCTTCATCTGAAAGCCCTAAATCATCGCCCCGTTCTTGTGCTTGACGCATCTCTTTTGCGATTTGGATGAGTGCCTCGATTACCTGTGCTGCCTCAATTGTCCGGTTCTGGTATGTACGAATTGAACGTTCCAGCATACTCGCAAATGAACGCCCTTGTACGACATTCTTCTGTGAGCGAGTTCTAATTTCATCATTAAGCAGCCGCTCTAAAAGTTCAACCGCCACGTTTTTATGGGGTAAATCCTGGACTTCTGCAAGGAATTCATCGGAGAGAATTGAAACATCAGGCTTTTCCAATCCCGCGGCGGTAAAGATGTCAACCACGCCTTCAGAAGCGACCGCTTTAGATACTAACTGCTTAATCGCCTGTTCTGTCGTTTCAGCCTGTACTTCTTCAGTGGTTGAGGGTTTTGCTAAAACGCTTCTTACCGCCTGAAAAAAGGCGACAGCGTCGCGAATTTCAGTTGTTTTTTCATGTGGGACAGCCAATACAAACGCTTTAAAGAGTTCAGTGACCGTACTCAATAAACGCTCTTTGCCATCTTTTTGTGCCAATATATGTTCTTGTGCTGGTGGTAGTAGTCTAATCCGATCTTCAGCGTTTCCAATAGTCCAAGGCGACCAGTCAAATCCATGAAATAACCCACAGCAGATTTCGTATTTTTCCAACATCACAGCAACAGCGTCAGCTTTATTAAGGGTAGTCTCTCCTTTTCCACCACTCTGCGTATAATTCTGTAATGCCTGTTTTAAATGATAAGCAAGCCCTATGTAGTCTACAATCAAACCGCCCGGTTTGTCGCGGTACACGCGATTGACACGGGCAATTGCCTGCATCAGTCCGTGTCCACGCATCGGTTTGTCTACATACATAGTGTGAAGACTCGGCGCGTCAAATCCGGTGAGCCACATATCACGGACAATGACAAGTTTCAGCGGGTCATTGGCATTTTTGAATCGGACTGCCATTTCCTCGCGCCGCGGCTTGTTTCGGATATGCGGCTGCCACGAAATATCATCAGAGGCAGAACCTGTCATCACAACTTTTATTACGCCATTCTTGTCGTCATTGTCGTGCCACTCTGGACGGCGTTTGACAATCGCATCGTAAAGGTCAACACAGATACGACGGCTCATACAGACAATCATTCCCTTGCCATCCATTGTCTCCAACCGTTCTTCAAAGTGTGCAATTATGTCGTCGGCAATAAGTCCCAACCGTTTTTCGGTTCCCATTAACTTTTCAAGTTGCGCCCATTTGGTCTTGAGTTTTTCCTTCTGTGCTACCTCCTCTGTTTCGGTCACTTCCTCAAATTCTGGATCAATGTGAGGCTTTTCAGTCTCGTCAAGTTCGATTTTGGCGAGTCGGCTTTCATAGTAAATTGGAACAGTGGCACCATCCTGAACCGCCTGTTGGATGTCGTAGACGCTGATGTAATCTCCAAAAACAGCAACGGTATTGCGATCCGTTAATTCAATCGGCGTGCCGGTAAAACCGATAAAGGAGGCGTTGGGAAGTGCATCGCGTATATGACGGGCAAATCCGTCAATAAAGCCGTATTGGCTACGGTGCGCTTCGTCAGCAATAAGCACGATGTTTCGACGATCGGATAATTGCGGAAAACGGGTCTCCTCACCTTCAGGAAAAAATTTTTGAACCGTAGTAAAGATCACGCCACCAGATGCGACTTTCAGGAGTTCCCGTAGGTGTCGTCTGCTCTGTGCTTGTGCTGGTGTCTGTCGTAGAAGTTGATGACATCGAGCGAATGTGCCGAACAGTTGGTCGTCTAAGTCGTTTGTATCGGTGATAACAACAAGGGTTGGATTTTCCATCTGCGGATGTTGAATGATGCTGCCAGCGTAAAATGCCATCGTCAGGCTTTTGCCGGAGCCTTGCGTATGCGAAACAATACCGCACTGTTGATTTCCTTCTATATGTGATGCTTTTAGTGTTGTTTCCACTGCTGTTTGGACGGCATGGTATTGGTGATAACCGGCGATTTTTTTCGCAATCATCCCTCCCTCAATTTCTTCAAAAACGATGAAATGTTTGAGATAACTTAAAAATCGGTGTTTCTCAAAGGCTCCCCTAATCAATACTTCCAGTTCTAACTCGGTTGATGGTGCTTCGTCCGCCCCTTCGATTGTCCGCCACGGCAAAAACCATTCCGTATCGGCGGTTAAAGATCCGATGCGCGCCTCTGATCCATCGGAAATGATGATCGCTTCGTTGTAGGTAAACAGCTCGGGAATTTCCTGTTTGTAGGTCTGGATTTGGCGAAACGCTTTTAAAACAGTGGCTTTTTCGTCGGTTGGGTTTTTGAGCTCAATGACCGCTAACGGGAGTCCGTTGATAAACAGTACGATGTCCGGACGGCGTTCGCTTGTTTCTACCACTGTGAACTGGTTGACTGCCAGCCAGTCGTTGTTTTCCGGCGTATCAAAATCAACGAACCGCACGCGCGCACCGCGTATTGTTCCATCTAACTGCCGATATTCGACCTCTATACCGTCAACGAGCATCTGATGAAATGTCCGGTTGTTCTGAACCAATGCCGGAGAATCTGGATTTAGTACTTTGCGTACCGCTTCCTCTTGTGCATCCGTGGGTATATTTGGATTTAGGTGGGCAACGGCATCTCGCAAACGGCGCGTCAAGATGACTGCGTTGTAAGAAGAACGTTCAGCATCGGGCGTGTCTGGGGCGATGTCGGGACCGTGTAAAACGGTATAACCTAACTCAGCGAACCAGCTGAGGGAGGCTTCTTCTATATTAGATTCGTAAATTGTATCGCGATTCATATTGGTCCCCAATGTCTCTTACACCAACAATTCCTCTCCTACGCATGCTTTAAGCCCTTCAATAAACACTTGAAAACTTTTGGATCTGTTCCGATCCGGTTCCATGTGTTGTGCTATATTTTCTGCTACTGTAGGTTTAGGTATCCGTTCTTTAAAGTAGTTTTGTCGTATCAGCAAATGTTCCAACGCCTCATAAGTCCCACCCTGAATTGCGTCAGGATTCCGGTATTTTCTCTGATATTGGAGGGTTTTCGGAATTCTGGGGTAAGCCGTATGCAAAGCCTCAATGTCTCCAAAGAACCACGCCTCTAATTCCTCAATTGCTAACCGGTTGACAACGCGAAAATCTTCGTTTGGAGCCGCGCTGGATTTCGTGACAAATCCTGCTTCGTGTGCTGCTCTTTCTAAATATGCTTTCAATTCGCGGCAGTCTCTTCGGTCTTCATCAATAAGCACAATAATTCGCCAATCGTCAGGTATCCATTGGCGGTAGGTTTTCAATCGCTCCGGTAGATTCTTAAGCAGATGTTCTTTACCTTTAAAAACGAAAAAATCGTAACTGATATTGCCTGAAAGAATCCTTGGTAAGATAGTTCTTAATACTCCTTCCGCGGAAGGCTCTTCTAACAAAAATTCAAGATACACGTCCACCTCGCTTTGGACCGCCTGCATTGGTCAACGGGTAACCAAATTCAAAGTAACCCTCCATCCAGAGTTCTCCCAATCTCGCCTCATTTTCCATAAATTCTTTGATTCCTAACATCTCTGATGCACGTTTGCAGACTGCGAAGCCTTCTTCATCCCGATACAGTACCCACACTTCCTCAGCACGAAGTTCGTTGACAAGCCGCGGTGAATGCGTGGTAATTATGAGTTGAGAGAACATTAACACCTTAAGAAACTCCCCAACCAAACCGGTTAGCAGACGCGGATGTAGATAATTTTCGGGTTCCTCAATACCGATCAATTGTGGCGGTTTTGGATCATGAAACAGTGTCAGGTACGACAGCAGCTTCAACGTCCCATCGGAGGCGTATTTTGCTAATATGGGTTGTTCAAACGGCGCGTCTTTAATCTTTAGCAAGCGGCGACCGTCCATCATTAATTCCGTGTCAACTTTCTCTAAGCGGGGCACCCGATTTGACAAAATAGAGATAATTTTTTCCAAGCGTTCTGGGTATCTTTCCTGCAAGTACTGAATAACGTTAGGTAAGTTGTCACCTGTCGGGGACAATCGCTTTTGCGGGCCATCGTTAGTTGCCTGACGTGTGGCATCGGTAGAAAAGTCGGACAGGTACCAGTCTGTAATAAAACGGCGCAGGGCACTGACGCGGGGATGTCTTGCCAACTGCCCCAGCGTGCTAACAGCGAGTACCGACGGATCATCAAAGTGTTCATTGATCCGTTTGTCCGCCTCATGTGGTGTTTCACCAGCGATGATGGTTCCGCGTCCTTCGCGAAAATTGAGAAAACGAACCGGTTTTCCGCGACTCCCGCGCCGCCATTGCAGCCACTCAGTTTCAACAAAGGTACCTTCCCCATTTTCATTGATGGAAAGATGATAAGTGATAATCGGTGTTCCGGGTTCTTCGCGATATTTCAACTCAAATTCGATTGGTCCATCACTACCACGTGTCCGTAGTTCCTTAAAACGTCCTCTTTTATCCGATGCTCGGCGCAGCCCATCCGTGAAACATTCCGCAAGGAACGCGAAAACATCAAACAGTGTTGATTTTCCGCTCCCGTTGGCCCCTAAAAAAGCAGTAAGTGGTGTAATTTTTTTTAGTTCTACATCACGTAATGCACGGTAATTCCTCACACGCAATGACTCAATGCGCGGAACAGTTTGTTGTAGCATCTTAAATTCCCTCCAATATTTCGTCTGTCTCGCTTACACGGATTTCACCAGACAACAACTTTGGTAGTAGTGTGTCTCGAGTGTGAGCAAGCGTTCGGGATTCATTTTCATTTGACTCAATTTTATCGAAAAGTGGCTTTGCAACCGAATCAAAAAGGCACCGTATTTTTTCTGGGGGTAAGGCAAATTGATAACTCGGCACACCATCTTTACTTAATCCCAAGACGGTTGTACCGGTTGCATATCCGTAGACATGAGATTGAAAACGCCTCTCTCGGAAAAGGTAATAGAGAAACCGAACAGAAACTGTTGATTCCAAGGGACGTATAATTCTCAAATGCAAAGATGGAACAAGCGTTTGGTATTTTTCGTCTCCTCTAACAATTGCGGGCTTACCAAGAATCTCAGCTTCTTGTGTTAAGTCAGTGTAAGCAATAACAAGTTCACCAGGGGTAATTACCTGTTCAGGGTTATATTTTCCGGTATACGGTCTCAAATTATCTGGAAGGTAACCACCACCGCGCCTAATTGATTTAATAGAAACCAAAGCAACGTCTGATTCCGTTAGTTCCCTGCTTCTATAAGATCGCCCTTTGACTATTTCAACAAGATTACCAATCTTTTCAACTTCCCATCCTTGTGGAATCTCCCCTAACGGAGAATCTTGGAATGCTGATGGGAATAAGGCAGCTGTTTCAGTATCCATACATGCAGGTTTGCGTCCTTCCATCTTTGTCTTTACCGGATCAAAATCCACAAACCATGACTTGAAAATTGCCCGTGCCGTTGCTTCCAATGTTTCATTCATCTGTCGGTTGAGTTCGATTTTGCCGTCAAGTGTGCCGAGAATGTGAGCGATGCGGCGTTGTTCCTCAATCGGGGGCAGTGGAAATTCAAACAAACGTAATGAATTAGCATCTACTCGTTGACGACCTGTTGAACCTTGCATGGAGTGAATGGCAAATGTCCGCAAACTCGGATCCCTTGCCAAATAGTATATGAACAAGTTATCCGTTTTATCTTCAATTCCTGATAGCACGATAAACTCAGTTGATCCGTGCCCAATTTGATTAGGTTTCAGACAGTCTACATACACAGTTTTACCATTTTCAAGGCAAGGTGTAATGCGAGCTAAAAGCGTATCGCCATTTTGAAACCGTGCGCCAGATCCGCGAAATTCTTTGGACGAGTGTGAAGTAATCTTCCGTCTGTATACCTCAACATCTCGCATAGCAAGATGGAATGCTTTTTCTTTTTTCGGAAGTGTTCTCCGAGGATTGATTTGGACAACATCTCCAAGTTTCACAACATCCCAACGGTTATTCTTTGGAGTTGAATTTTTGGGAATTGTTCCCGATTCCTCATTTGCTGTAACAGTTTCTGGTCCTTGTATTACTTCGTATTCTTCTGTAATTATTTTTTTAAATTCTTCCGATATTCTATGCCAATCTAAGATATCAACCCGAATTGGAAGATTAGATTCTTCAAAAGCTTCCGCTAATTGCCCTGTCTGTCTCAAGGTTAACGGCTTACTACCGACTACGGCAAGATCAAGATCCGAATAATCTTTCGCTGTCCATTTTACACGCGATCCAAAAGCGCGAACTTCACATTTAGGGACATATTTCGCGAGTATATGTTGAACAATTTCAAAATGCTTTGGATTAAGATCAATCATTGCGTGCCTCCAGCATTTTTAAAAGGTGCTTGACATCATGGACAAACTCAGCGGCTTCCGCAAAGACATTTAGGGTAGTATCTTCATTGTAAGTATGGGAGGTGGAATTACGCGCTATATGGTAATCCATCCAAAGTGCTGAGTCAGCGATAAGCAGATTTTCTGCGGCTAAACGATAGAAGTTCTTTCGGTTAAGACCCTTAACATAATCGGCACCGATATTTTCTTTTAGCCACCGCTGCATCATTTTCCACGACAACTCGTAAGCAACCTTAAAACTATGAATGACTCCGGCGCGAACTGCTTCTTGTAAATCTTCATCAGAGGCATCAACTCTGCTTGTTATTTTGACAGAACGTTCCAGAATATCAATAGATTTTGCTAAACTGTCCAATTGTAAGCTCATTGTTTATCTCTTTTGGTATAAGCGCGATACTCCAGCAGTGCCGATTTACCAACGATGGCAACGATGCGAACTAACAATTCTCTGCCGTTGGTATCCGTGAGGCGTAAATCATCTCCCGGAATGCAATGTACCGGCTGCGGTTGCCCCTCATTTATGGAGATATTGGAGGCGTAGAGCGAAGTCCGATCGTAGATATCGCGATTCGGATTCAAAGTCCCGGACAAGCCGGGCAGGCTACCTTGCCCTTCTGGGAAAAACACCGAACCTCCATCGGGGAGACTTTTCATTTCAATCGCAAGCCCTCCTTTTGCTGGCATCCAGTCATATTCAAGGTGTGCAGCGCAGCCAGGGGCAGCCGCGAACACTGTCATCGGAAGATGTGCGGCATGCAGATTAATCAGCGTATCCCCGTTGTTATCGGGAACTGTCTGTTTCCATGTCTTATTTGGAAACAGCACTAATACCTCAACCTCCGGCAAGGAAGCGTCGGCGTGCCGAGTCTGGATGATAGCAGTCGCTGGTGTTATCTCCGTGGGAGCAGCCGGAATTCTGAGAACGAGATCTGAACCATCAATGAGTTGATACTGTGGCAATTCTCCACTTAACGCTTTCGTTTCGCGAAAGATAATTGGCACACCATCTCCACGGCGTTCCATAAAAAATTGTCGGTCCTCCGAGCCGCGTATATTCCCAACAGACATCCTTCCAAGCATCGAGGTGAGTGCTTCATTGCGTGTGGATTGTCGGACATCCATACTTTCAATCGTGAGGTTGTTTGGCAAGCCCCCGGGAGAATTTATTTCAAGGCGGTCTGTGAACATTGATAGCCGAATCTTGCTACCCTGAATTGTGTAGTCGCGATGTGCAACCGCGTTGACGATCGCTTCAAAGAGTGCCTTTTCACTGTATTGCGGTAGGTCCGTACGACCAGGGTTCTTGTAGGCTCCGACGCGCATATTGCGCACAGCAAAGGCAACTGCGCCAGCAATTTGTTGGTTCAGCGGCCCTGTAATTGTTTGGGCATCTATCTGTCCAGAGGCGCGGTCTACACCTCGGTAACAGGTTGCGGAGATGCAGGCGTTAGGGAGCCATTCCTCTGGCGAATGGGTGCACAAAAGGACACCTGCTACAGTTGCTCGCGTTGTGCCATTTTCGTCGTTTGTCAGAAGTCCCATCTTCTCCAATGCCAATTCAGGTGCAGCGGCACCTTCGGCACTCAATAACGGTTTCCGAAGCGATTCATCTAACGATCCAAAACCTGTTCCTTGGACGGGTTGTTTGTCAAACCAGAGGAAGCGGGATTGGGCGCGTTTTTGTGCAAGACGTAGCTGCTCATCGGTCGTCATTTGGCGTTTCGAGCTGCCAACTCGGTGAAAACTACCACCTGGACTATTGTGCAGTGCATACCCTTGGGGTACTTCAACGAGCAGGAACGATTTCCTTTCTTCTATTTCTCTACGAAAAATAGCAGGACGAATTGAGGGTTTGATCGTGTCAGTGCAGATCTCGGTCAAGAGTTGTTCCAATTCGTCCATCTGCTCGCGCGACATGCCTTGAATATCGCCACTATCGCTTACACCACACAATAGCACACCGCCCTCCGTGTTAGCGAATGCAGCGAGTTCATCTGCCAGATCGTCACGGCGCGGACTCTTAGGCACATTTCCGGTGAACACAATTTCTTTGAATTCCCAATGGTTATCTTCACCTAAGCGGATATGGCGTTTGATTTCTTCGTCACTGAAATTCATGAGTCCTCTCCAAATCCGAGCATTTGCAAATTCTTCGCGATAGCATCATCCAATCGGCGCGCTTCTGCCATCTGTTCGGTCAATTTTTGGGTCAAGTTTGCTATCGTTTCCTCAAAAGGTTCGGTCTCCTCTTCCTGCACTTCGGCACCTACATAACGCCCGGGCGTTAGGACGTTACCGTTTTCTTGAATTTCTGAAAGCGTTGTGCTTTTGCAGAAACCCGGTACGTCGGCATGCTCACCTGCCCCTTCATCTCCGCGCCATGCGTGATAGGTTTCAGCAATACGTGTTATTTCCGCCACTGTAAGCTCACGATGTACCCTATCAATCATCTTACCTAACCTGCGAGCATCTATAAAAAGTGTTTCACCTGTCCGTTTCCGAAAATTCGGATTTTCCTTGTTTCTTGTGATAAACCAGAGACATACGGGAATTGATGTGGAATAGAAAAGTTGTCCGGGTAACGCCACCATGCAGTCTACTAAGTCTGCCTTAACGATATTCTTACGAATTTCGCCTTCGGTTGAAGTATTGCTACTCATCGAACCGTTTGCCAACACAAATCCGGCGATGCCGTTTGGCGCAAGATGATAGATAAAGTGTTGGACCCAGGCGAAGTTGGCATTGCCGGTGGGTGGGATTCCATAAACCCAACGTTTATCTTCACGCAACCTGTCCTCCCCCCAATCGCTACTGTTGAACGGCGGGTTGGCGAGGATGTAATCAACTTTCAGATCCGGATGCATATCGTCGTGAAAGCTGTCGGCGTGTTCGTATCCGAGATTTGCCTCAATGCCTCGAATCGCGAGATTCATCAGTGCCAATTGCCGCGTGGTTGGGTTAGACTCCTGTCCATAGATAGAGATGTCATCGCGCTGCCCACCGTGTGCCTCTACGAATTCCTCACTTTGGACAAACATCCCCCCTGAGCCGCAGCAGGGGTCGTAAATCCGTCCTTGATAGGGCGCGAGCATTTCAACAAGGAGCTGCACAACACAACGCGGTGTGTAGAATTGACCGCCTCTTTTACCTTCGGCACTTGCAAATTGTGAAAGGAAGTATTCGTAAACTCTGCCCAGTATATCTTTTGACCGGTTCTCTTCTTCACCTAAACCGATTGTGCTGATGAGATCAACGAGTTCACCGAGGCGTTGCTTGTCAAGCATCGGTCGTGCGTAGTTTTTCGGCAGAACTCCCTTGAGCCTTGGGTTCTCCTCTTCAATCGCGAGCATGGCGTTATCAATCAATTTTCCAATTTCTGGTTGGTTGGCGTTTGCTTGTAAATAAGACCAGCGCGCTTCCTTCGGGACGTAGAAAATGTTTTCAGCGAGATATTCATCTCCGTCCTCAGCACTTTCAAAGCGGAGGATTTCGTCATCAATATAGTATTCACTCTTTGGATCGGCAAATTCATCGAGAAGGGAATCGTGCTTTTCCTTAAAAGCGTCCGAGATGTACTTGAGGAAGATCAACCCTAACACGACGTGCTTGTATTCAGCAGCGTCCATGTTGTTACGGAGTTTATCGGCGGCTTGGTATAACTTTGCTTCAAAGCCGAGTGTTGCACCGTTTTTATTGGAATTTGTGTCTGATTTTTTTTTTGCCATAATCTTTTTCAGAGGGTCCTATTTCGGTAATTTCATAAGATGCCCGATACTTCTAATGATACCCGGCGCGGTTGCAAACCGCACCTACTAACAGGTGTCTACATATTTTACGCGTCTGGCAGATCGCAAACTAACAGTTTGCGGTACAAAAACGCCTTGAATAATGAACTAACTTCGTTAAAATGATACCACATTTGGCATAGAAATTCAACGGTTTTAATTGGGAAGTGTAGGCGTTGATTGTTGAAATTATGGATTTAAGCGGATAGTAGAAAGGCTGTAGATTGGGTGGTGCGGTTAGAACCGCACCTACCGTTTTAAAGATGTTATTCAACGTCCAGTAGACGGCTGTGGGGGCCAGTGAAGTCCGCGTTGACCGGATAGCGATCGGTTCGCAGAAGGACGATACGCACGATCAGACAGACCGACGAGTTTGCCATCTTCCAGCCACTTTTCATCACCCCCATAGAGTTCACCGATCAAGAGATCTGTTAACCGCTCAAGGATTCCAGCGTGCTCGGATGAATTGGCGAGGTCGTTCAACTCTCGCGGATCCTCTTCCAGATCAAAGAGTTGTCGGTAGTTGCCGGTGGCGTAATAGATCAATTTGAAGCGTCCGTCATGGATCATTCGGGTCGCTCTTCCACCTTCACCACATTCGCCGTACAACCACTCCCGTTTCTCGTCGCCTACCATCGGTATCCCGTCCACAGTATCTGGAATGTCGATCCCCGCGAGATGGAGGAGCGTCGGCATCACATCTTGCCATCCGACGAGTCGGTCATCGACCCTATGATGTCCTACACGTTCATCGCCTGCGACCCCGACGAGGAGCATTGGGACATTGGCAGAATCTTCATAGTAAAGTCGTTTTGCCCACATCCGATGGTTACCGAGCATATCGCCGTGATCGGAGGTGAACAGCAGAATCGTGTTGTTCAACAAGCCTTCTTCACGCAAAGTACCGATAACGACCCGTAACTGATGGTCAATGTGCGTACACAGCGCGTAAAAGGCTTGGCGCGCCGAACGGACGAGATCTTCATTAAAATGTTCGTCCTGTTTCTGCCTCCCTTTTATCGGTAAAGGAAGTTCCTCGCCCTGCTTTGCCCATTCACCACAATAGGGCATATCCACGTCAATATTGCGGTACATATCCATATAACACTGGAGCGGTGCCAACGGCGGATGCGGGTGGCAATAGGAGAGATACCAGAATCCGGGACGGGTGGGGTCTCGGCGTTTAATCATCCGCACCATCTGCTGCGTGCTCCAGTTCGTAACGTGGCAATCTTCTGGGAGATGCCAAGGTCTGTTGAGGTAATCGTTGTTACACATCCCGTGCGCGAACTGCTGACCGGCATAGCCTCTGTCGCCGAGGAAGAGTTCATAGTCGTCAATCGCGCCGTATTGTAATCTACCTTCCTCACCCAACAGGACATCGTCAAATCCGATGCGGTCGCGTTGCGGATAGACGTGCAATTTACCGACAGCATAAGCCTGATACCCCGCGTTGCGAAATGTCTGTGCAATTGTCGGGAGGCCGTCTATTCCCTTTCGATCGTTGAAAACGCGGTCTTTGTGGGTCCTTGTTGTTGCACCCGTCATCAGCGTTTTTCGTGCTGGAACACAGACCGGACATTCACTGTACCCACGCGTGTAGCGGGTGCCTGCACGAGCGAGTGAATCAAGTGTCGGTGTTTGGATAGCGGGATGTCCGCTAACACCGAGAAGTGAGTTGGGCCAATGGTCGGTTGAGATGAGAAGCACATGCGGTTTATCAGCCATAGTCATTCCTTTTAGCGATCGTAGCGTGCAAAGTAGAAGGTTTTCAGGGGTTCATCTGTATCATTGATCAGGCTATGCCCTGGATGAGACGAAGCCACAGAGACAGCATCGCCCGGCATCTGCCGATATACATTCCTACTGACAACATGGATGCCGTTGCCTTCAAGCATATACCACACCTCGTCCATGTCAGGACCGTGGCCGTGTGTATCAGGCGTTTGCATCGCTTCAATCCGCACCATTAGTACCGAGTGGAGTGTTACTAAGCCGTCATCCGGACCGAAAATCGGATGGACGAGATGCGTCCAGTGTCCTTGCCCCAAAGGACGTTCCCGGTAATTGCGGATCAGTGCATCCTTGCGCGGTGCCTCCACGCCATCCGCGAGCACCTCCTCCAACATCAGAAACTCTAACGGCGTGCGCTCCGAATTTTCCAAGACATGGTTGAGTCCGGGTGGAACTAAGATTGCATCTCCCTCTGTAACTTGCTGTTTCAAATCTCCCGCCTCAAATGTACCGGAACCGTCAACGATGTAAAAAATCAGCTGCCTGTCATCAAGTACCGTAGGCACAGAAGCGATCCTCGGTTCAAGGTAGCACCGAGAGAAACTGTCAACATATCTGAGAATCGCGCCCTCTTTGTCAGCGGAGTCCTCTGTACGTTTGCTGAAAATCTCACGTTTAATGATGTTGCCGTGGGTCAAGCTTGATGGGCTTTGTAACCAATGCCGCATATACATTGTGAAGCACCTCCGAATATATCAATTGGATGGACAATGCGCGTCAAATTTCATGCGCAGCATCTTATCAAAAGTTGGGACAATTGGCAAGAGAAAAAGTTTTAATGGCGGTTAGCAGTTAGCAATCAGCAGTCAGTAAGGGACCATTGAAGGAAGATCGAAATTAAGACGGGCTGATGGTGCCGGGCATAACGGCGGATTATCAACTATATCTGCATTACTGTGGTATTGGTAAGATAGGGGGAATCAAACTCTGTCGGACAGTCTGCGTTGCATCCGGGAACTGGAAAAAGGCGTACCGATAGCGGCTTGCTTAACTGTATGGAGAGGGTCGCAACATCCGTCAGAATAGCGGCAATCTGGGATGTTGAAGCATCGCCGGGTATAGGAATTGTATCTAACCCCGTCCCGCAGACAGTAGAATAGAGGAGGAGACTGTCGAGGTTAAAATAGCCTGCTTCACTTCGCTTCCCCAAACCGACATCTTCGAGGACAGGGAGCATTAATCCCGAATATCCACAAAGGGGTAGTTCGAGGGATTGGAGTGTACGCGTCAGACCGGCAGCGACTGTTAATGTACCCCGCTCGCCAAAATAACCCGGGAGTTGTTGTTCCATCGCGTAAGCGATGCTTTCATCGCCCATGGGCGCAAGCGATGCGTCTATACCGACAAACTTTATGCCCCACTCCTGTGCTAACGCCTGTGCGAGTGCGACAATCTTCTGTCCTTCTGCTTCCATGATAGCTTTCAGGTTTTGCAAACCGACTTCTAAATTCGGGGCATCTGTAAAAGCGTCTTGCACAAGGTCTATAGCCTGCCATCCGATGCTGAAGTTCGTGCGAGTGTCGTGCCAGTACGCCGCTGGGAAGAAGGGCGTATTTGGCGGGCAGTTCATCAATGCTGCAAAGCGAAGGTTTCCGTAGCCAGCATCCGTTCGATGCGCGATCTGCCGAATGATGTCTGCAGTGCTTTCAGTGATATCCGATGCTATGCGTCCGGATTGTGTCGTAAGAGTGACGGTGGCAAAGAGCATCTTGCTCTGAACAATCACATCGGCGACACGCGCGAGATGTGTTTCTGTGTATCGCTTTTCCGGTAGGAGTGTCCCCAAGTTAAGGAATTCAATGCCCAATGCCTGTGCATCGGACTCTAACCTCAGGATTGTATCAATATCTCTTTTTTTATCCCAGATTTGACAACTCACACGCGTTGTTTGGACTTCATAACCGTTCGTTTCAAAGTAGGTTTGGCAGGCGGTGTTAAATTTTGCTGCACATTGGAGTTGGTAAGGAGAAAAAGGCAACGGAATGCCTGTCGTAATTGTTCGGATTTTCATGCCGTATCTACAGAATCTTCGCCATAAAGCCCGATGTGGCGATAGCGTTCATATCTTTGTTGGACGAGTTGTTGAGGTGTCATCTGCATCAATTCCGTGAGATGCTTACGGATGGCGCGTCTGACGCTGCGTGCCGCGGCTTCTGGATTTCTATGCGCGCCGCCGAGGGGTTCACGAATGACCTGATCGATGATATCCAACTTGAGCAGATCTGGGGCGGTAGGTTTATAGCCTTCGGTTGCCTCTGGGGCATGCTCGCCTTTGTCCTTCCATACAATACCGCTACAAGCTTCAGGCGGTGCGACACAATAGACAGCGTACTCCATCATCAATACCCGGTTTCCGACAGCAATGGCTAACGCGCCGCCGCTCCCGCCTTCACCGATAATAACGACGAGGATTGGCACACGCAGCTGCATCATCTCAGCGAGATTTTCAGCGATCGCCATGGCTTGTCCGTATTCTTCGGAACGGAGATCGAAATGCGCGCCGGGTGTATCAACAAAGCAGATGATGGGTCGGTTGAACTTATTTGCCAACTGCATCAACCGCCTTGCTTTGCGATAACCTTCTGGATGCGTGTATCCAAAATTCATCTCTTGTCGCTCTTCAAGGTTTGTGCCTTTCTGCTGTGCGAGATAGACGAGCGGTTGTCCATCAAACCATGCGAAACCCCCGATAAGTGCGCGATCGTCGCCGTACAATTTATCACTATGGAGCTCGGTAGGTTCATCAAGGAGCGCGTTGATATAGAAGGAGGCTTGTGGACGTTGTGCGTGGCGCGCTAATCTCACTTTATCCCAGCGACTGAGTTTTTGGAAGGTCTGCTTTGTAAGTGCATCTGCATTCTGTTTTAGCGCATCAATCCCTTTTGTAAGGTCTAACTCAGGATGGTCTTGCGCGAAGGCCTCCAATTGCCCGAGATGATTTTCTAATTCAATGAGTGATTTTTCAAATTCAAGTTCTGTTGCGTTCATCTTTTTTTTACCGCTTCTGGAATAATAACACTGATATTTCTCACAAGTTATGATAAAGCAGTGCTTATCAAGGTTCTTTTGGTATTATTGTATGAAAATGCGTTATGAAGTCTGTAAGT
>VXZK01000144.1 GCA_009845545.1 Candidatus Poribacteria bacterium | reverse complement strand
AAATATACCTAAGTAGGAATTGAACGATCTTAACGCGACGTCAATCCATATTCCAAAATCTTCCTGGTTCTTTATTTCAAAAATATCCAGCTTATTCGGCGTTGCAGAGCTAAGGTGTTTTGCTTTTAGATCAAGAGCCATACGAGATCTCTCAACCAGCATCTGGAAGCCGTTTCTTTTTAGACATTCATCCAAATCATTTGGTTTTGCCTGATTGCCTACTTGCATGACTGGTGGTGCGTCTAAGTCCCTAATTTTTTTGATAATCTGTGAGAGACGAAGAGATATGGACTGTGGTTTAAATTGTGGTCTGAAAATGAAGTTGGGCCAATAAGGTCTGGCAATAACCCATTCAATGTCTTCCTGTACGAATAACTCCCCTTTGTCCAGTTTTCCTATTTCGATATATAAATCGTATAGATTGTTCTCCGTAGCGTGCGAGATTAGTTCAGGTTCTGATTCAGATAGAATGTTGTCCATGTGTAAAAGTAGCCCTTTCATCCTGGGGTAGAGGGACTTGATCTTCAAAGAATTCTTAGCCTCTCCGTTCACTTATAACGCAGCGTGTTAACTTAAAAATTGCTGATTCTCACACTTAGAGTTAGCTACTCCCGAAAGTGTTTGATTATCCATTCACTCGCCGGGTGTCTGAGCTGGATCAGTTGATCAATAACCGCTGCATGGTCGTAGTCCACACGCCGAAAATGGATCTGGTAACCTGATTCATCTGATTCCAAAATCACATAGCTTGCACGAAGGTCTGGAGGATGTGGATTACTCACAGAGCCGATGTTAATTGCTCGACGGCCATTGACCATTACATCTAAGGTGCGGTGGTGATGGCCTCCTATGATCAAGTCTGCATCGCAGTCGCCCAGCACAAGCGCGAGTTCCTTTTCGCTTAGACCTGCCTTGATACCCAGGCCGTCATCTCGTCCGGGTGCAGAGTGAACAGCCAGGACTCGCGTTCCGTCTGGCAGATTGGCTTTTATCTCAAGAGGCAACTTAGACAACCAGTTCAACCAGCCTGCATTTGTTATGGCACCTTGGGTCCACGAAAAAGTTGCTGCACACTCTACAAGCGCTGTCAATTTGCTGGGGTCTTTCGCGGCTTCCCGCATCGACGGTGGGGGACGGTCAACAGCGAAGACATAACGATCCGTGTTGCCACGGATGATCCTGGTGTTTGGTAATGCGGAAACGCATTCGAGAACTTCGACTGGACAAGGACCCAGTGCTACAAGATCCCCAAGGATCCAATACTCATCAAATGATCCCGAGTTTGCTATGTCCTTGAGAACGGCATCAAGAGCAATGATATTTCCGTGAATATCAGAAAAAATGGCGACTCTCATACACAGTTCCTTGGGCTATTCTCTTATTACCGAAACGCCGTCAACTTCGATTTTCTCTCCGACCTGTCCTATTTCAGTGAAATACTGTTCATAAAAGTCACTGGGCGATAAACCTGAATGGGTCAACAGGTCGTATATCTCTCGACGGCTCAGATTCGGACCCAGTGTCCATACTCTGTCCTGTATACAAGAAACGCCTGTGACCCCACGCATGGCATCAGCAATTCTTCGACGATGCCACCACGTAAACGGTTCGGGCAACTGATCTGGATTGAAATAGCCAACATCTAAAACCTCGTTCACTTGAGCAACAGGTTTGTCATTCTTCGGAATGGCCGCGTAAACGATCGCATGATCACCGCCAGAGCGCCAGTTTGGACTCGAGTATATACCAACCAGGCGTACGAGATCGATGTCGATTCCCGTCTCCTCTTTGACTTCGCGTACTGCTGCTTGTGCAGTTGATTCGCCTGAATCAATTGCACCACCGGGCAATGCCCAGACCTCGACATCCCTCCGCTTAATGAGCAGGACTTGTCCGTCCGAGACAACGACTGCACTGGCTCCAAAATTTGGCACTGGTTTTTCTCCTTTAATATTTTCGAATCTTCTATCTATTGCATACACTCGAAATTGTCCAATGATTCAAATTTTTTGGCCTTTCCCCCGAACATTTTGCGTTTTAATAAAAAGTCTCTTATATTTTTAATCAGCGATGGATATGGGCCGTATTATGTTTTGTGACTTCCATAAAACCTGAGGATATTTTTCATGGGTGCAGTTAATCTAAAAGTTGAGCTACCTTCGAATCTTTCCGGAGATGAGGCAAAAACTTTCCTTGCCATAAAACTCTACGAAGTTGGCAAAGTGTCGCTTGGTCAGGCAGCGAAAATTGCTGGACACTCCAAACGCGCCTTTATGGAGATTCTTGGGCACTACGAGGTTCCTGTCTTTGATTATCCTCCTGAAGAGTTGCGGCAGGAGATCAATCTGTGAGTGAGCGCGTCGTAGCGGATAGCACATGCTTAATTGCGCTTGAACGCATCGGTCAGATGGAGATTATGCCAGCCCTTTTTGAGCCTGTGTTAATACCTCCGGCTGTGGCACAAGAATTTGGAATCTCCTTACCCTGGCTGAAGGTAGAAGGACTTTCTGATCAGGCATTGGTGGTTACATTAAAAATGATGATTGATGATGGCGAAGCAGAGGCTATCGCCCTGGCCCAAGCGCAGAAGTGTCGAATTATCCTGGACGATCGACAGGCGCGTCGTGTGGGTCAAGATATGGGACTCAGGGTTATAGGAACAGTAGGTATTTTGATTCTCGCCAAGCAAAGAGGTATTCTGTCCACCGTCAAGCCTGTACTTCAAAATCTGGATGATACAGGATTCTATATCAGCGCTGCATTAAAAGCAGAAGCCTTGCGTCTCGTAGAAGAATAATAAGCTTAACGTCCCAATGCCCAGTCATAAAAATTTCCTTTTGAGTTTATGGCTGTTTGAAACTTGGCACACTCGGTATCACGAAGCGATAACATTTGACAATGGCTCTTGTTATTTCTGTTTTCATTCATTGCGTAGGGCATTGACAGGATTGGCAGAGGCCACTTTGAGCGCTTGATAGCTCACGGTCAACCAGGCAATAATAAATGATGCCCCACCTGCAAAAACAAAGACTTCTAACCCTATATTGATGCGATAGGCAAACGCGTTCAACCACATTGTCGTAAAGTAATAGGCTAAAGGTATGGCCAATACAAACGCAATCACCACCAACTTGATAAACTCTCTGGACAGCAGTAAAATCAAATTGGTAACGGAAGCACCCAATATCTTTCTAATTCCAATCTCTTTGGTGCGCTGTTCCGCTGAAAAAGACGCCAAACCAAACAACCCCAAACAAGAAATAAAAATTGCCAAAGCAGCAAAAGTGGTGGTCAATTGTCCCAGCATTTTTTCTCTGCTATACATTCGCTCAAAGTCCCCATCCATAAATCGATATTCAAGTGGATAGTTGGGGTTGAATTTTTTGAAAACCCTTTCCAAATTTGCCAATGCCTCGGCTGTTTGCCCTGCCCTGGTGCGTATATAAAGCTTGTTGCAAGAGGCTGGATCAATACGAATAATCAATGGCTCAATTGACGTATGTATCGAACGAAAATGAAAATCTTCAACCACGCCAATTATCTCACCTTCATCTCCCCAAAATTTCAGCGTTTCGCCAATCGGATTGTCTATTCCCATCACCTGTGCCATTTGTTCGTTTACAACATAATTTGAGGAATCGGTTGCAACCGCCTCAGAAAACGCTCTGCCATGTACTACTTTCATTTTCATAGTTTCAACAAAATCAAAATCGGCATTGATAATGTGAAATACAATTTGGGACTCTGGGTCTTTTCCATTCCATTCGGGATCGCTCGTTGAATGGCTAACGGATAGTGGATTTTGGCTGGATGCCGCCACGCTTTGAATGCCGGGTTGGCGCAGAAGTTCTTGCTTAACTGTTTCTAATTGTTGCTTTATTGGCCCTTCCAAACCTATAGACACCACATTCTTACGGTCCAGTCCCAGATTTTTGCTGAGGATATAATGTATCTGCTCATAAATCGTCAGTGTGCCAATAATCATCAAAATCGCCAATACAAACTGAAAAATCACAAGGCTTCGCCGAAAGAAAGTAGCACCCGATCCCGATTTTGACGAACCTCGCAATACGCCGATTGGGTTAAAACCCGACAAATAAAACGCCGGATAGCTCCCTGAGATTAGACCTGTTACTAATGTAATACCCAAAAAAACCGGCAAAATGTGTGTATCCAACCAATTAAGTGCAAGTTCCTGGTCTGTTAGACTATTAAATGCGGGCAAGAAAATTTCCACCAAACCCAAAGCCAAAATTGAGGCAAAAACCGTTATCAACATCGACTCGCCCATAAATTGACCTATGAGTTCCCGCTTACTGGCTCCTATGGTTTTACGAACGCCAATCTCTCGTGCGCGCTGAGTAGATCGCGCCGTAGCCAAATTCATAAAATTAATACAGGCAATGCATAAAATGAATAGTGCAACAAATGTAAACATATGCACATACTCAATACGTCCCCCAACTGACTTGCCATTTTCAAACTTAGAATACAGGTGCATATTCAACAAGGGCTGCAAAAAAATCGTGGCAGTTGTCCCTTTGTAATGGTCTAAGAGAACACGCTCGATCTTTGCGTTTACATCTTCCAGGACAGTATCCTCTCGCAGTTTCACATAAAGTCGTAAACTGCTATTGCCCCAATGCTCGAGCCACTTGTTTTCGGCGACATAATCTTCTATTGGAAGCACGAATTCAAAGCGCAGAGAGGAATTGCTATGTACATCTCGAAATACTGCTTTAATGGTAAATTCTTTGCGATGGTCAACCGTTAAACTTTGCCCGATAATTGATTGACTCGCCCAATCTGGTCCAAAATATTTGCCAGCCAATTTTTCTGAAATCGCAATGGCATTGGGTTCTGCCAATATCGTTCGAGCATCACCTTGCAAAAGTGGGAATGTAAAAACATGAAAAAAAGAAGAACTGGCATATATACCAGTTTCTCGAAATAATTGATTGTCTTTAGATAGGAGAAGTTTTTGCCGGGTTATTAAAATAGCGTGGGTAATCTCTGGGTATTCTTCTACTAAAACGTTGGCCAGTGGCATGGGAATAGCAGACCAGGTATAGATTTTGTCATTTGTAGGAAAATTACGCATCACCCGATAAATCTGCGTGCCCTGTTCATGAAATCGGTCATACGTAATCTCATGCTTTACCCACATAAAGATCAAAAAACTACAGGCCAGCCCAACAGAAAGCCCCGCCATGTTGATAAGCGAATACGTCTTCTGTCGCGAGAAATTACGCAACGCAGTTGTGAAGTAATTCTTGAACATCACATCCTCCCTATAGGTTGGGTAGGCTTACAGGACGCAGGCTAACTGGTTAATCTTCTGGTCTCTGTCCTAAAATCTCAAGAAAATCCGCATCATCTTTTACGTCTTCAAATTCAGGAAGGTTAAGGAAGAATTTATAATATCCTCCTCGATTTAAAACATTGCGCTTTGTTGTTTGTTGAGCATATCTCAGGTGATACAAAGTCTGACTTCGATCTTTTTCGGAAGCCCAGATACAGGCGGCAAGAAAAAAATGTGACCCACCGCTATCATCTTGCTCTATAGCTATTTCCAGAAGCCGTTTGGCTTGTTTATATCTTTTTGCCCACATGAGACATGCACCCAAATCATGGGCTATCCAGGCAAGGTCAGATGCGGATATTTTCTTTTTAGGGTTTATGACATTTCTCTCAACGAGAGAAATTGTCTCCTCAGAAAGCTGGTCATATTGATCCCAAAAGCTCTGCTTGCGATAAACCTCAAGTTTTGTCGTAATTGCTCCAAGCCAGAATTGTATGTAATGCTTCCATTCGGGATCCTGGTTTATCTCGCCAAGTCGATTGGCTTCCGTCATAGCTTCAGGAAATTTCTCTGCCATTGTCGCGACCTCAGATCCTGTACGTATAAATATGCAAAGATCCTGCCGGTCAATTTGGGCAGATTCCGTTTTTCCCAAAACATTGTAGTAGAGCTTAAACCAATCTTCGCCCTGGTTTTCTACTACCCAGCATCTGGCTTGAGTACTATCAAATAGGGTTTTTACCATGTGACCAATGGTCAGTTCCGCACGCGCCCATTTGTAAAATGCTTTCTGTTCCTCAATTGCTTCGCTGTTCCGTCTCATAACTGCGAGCGTATCAACCAAATGCCAGTTTGACCAGAATCGCTCCTCTACATTGGGCGCAGCATCGATATATGTTCGATGAAGAGAAATGCGTTTTTCCAATCCGTCCTGTCCCAAATATCTGTAGATGTCGTCGGCTAAGTGAACTAACTCTGGCGTCAAGTAGGAATCAATTTCAGTCTCAACTTCCAGACACATTTGGCGTAATGGAGAATCGTCAGACGATAAGGGATTGGACTGCGAGTGTTCAAGAAATTCGCTGAGTCTGATACGCATTTCTTCAGTATCAAGTGACATTGTTGTTCCCTTTCTGCACCGTATTATGCCAGGTTTTTGACTATGCCAGTGGCTTTCCCCAGACTACTTTCGTCTGTAATTGGAAACTCAGTGGAGTTACCCCGCTTCGGTGGAGAGTTTAGGGCTTGTGTTTCAAGCCTGTGATA
>VXZK01000367.1 GCA_009845545.1 Candidatus Poribacteria bacterium | reverse complement strand
GTTTTTTTCTTAAACCCGCTTTCCACTTCGTTTCAAGCTATGTAATTTGACTCCTTTTAATTATTCATTACTTTTTTCCTTTGAGACAAACCCATAGACCTCAAGTTCATGTATGAAGGCTCTACCTAATTTTATTTGCGGTACGATTGCACCACGCCTCGGATCATACTGGCTGGCTTTCTTTTCATCATCAGTGGTGCCACTGATGTAGATGCGGATTGCATCCGTCACGACACCGCTGAAGCGTGTTTTAATGACCGGGCTCTCGTTGTTCTGAATCTGCAGAATTGCACGCCAACGTCCTTCGCCTTCCAATTTCTCGTATATCATGGCGTTTATAATATTCGTTCCGTTAATGGTAATCCGATGAATCGCCTTTTGCGTAGGCAAGTTTAGGTGAATCCACCGTCCATCGGCGTAGCCTCTTGTTTTCACATCACCGTCTATCATTTCCGGTGCCGTACAGGTGACCCCTTCCGTAACGGCGTAATTGTAAAGTTCCTGCGGTTCAATCAGCATCTGCAGTGCCTTAGATTGGCATCCTGGAAGGAGTACAATTGCAAGGAACATTATGAAAATAGAAAGGTAACGTCGCATCTTTTTCCCCTCCTGTCTGTCCCGCTTTTCAGGATATTATATCACATTTTCACTTTTCTTTTAAAGTGGAATTCTACAGAGCCATTCAATTCTCCATTTTCCGATCAAATCCTCACCACCAGGCCCGGTAGGTGCGGTTTCCTAACCGCACCGGCTCTTGTAAAAAAAGACGTGAAATCCAATAATTTCTTAAAATTGAATGGCTCTGGGAATTCTACGAAAAGCGTTGCTTTAAAATCGCACTCCACATATAATGCATTATCCGCATTCAGAAATAGAAGGAGAAAACTATGTACAAAAGTGCGATTTTAGGATGTCGTGGACGCGCGCGTGGACACGCCCGCGCCTATGAACACGTCAAAAAAGGAAAACTGTCCGCTATCTGCGATATGAAGGAAGACCTGCTCAACGACTTCGGTGACGAATTCGGGATTGATGCGCGTTATACCGATCTCGATGAAATGCTCTCCAAAGAAAAACCAGACCTGCTACACATCGTTACGGCACCCGTGCTGCGCGGCAGCAATGAACGCATCCGTTACCCGCTGATGAACCAAGCATCTGAACACGGGGTGCCTGCTGCGATTGTCGAGAAACCGATCGCCGTTGAAAGTGAAGACTGGCGGCAAATTTCCGAACTCGCCGAACGGACGCAAACGAAGTTCGTCGTCAATACACAGCTCAATTTCCATCCAGAAAATCTTGCACTCAAACAAGATGTCGCTGAAGGCAAAATCGGTGCGATTAAATTTATTGAAGCGAGCGCACGCAATCCACCTGTTGATCAGGCACCACACGTCCTACAACTCGTCTCCTCTTATATTGATAACTCGCGACCCGCAAAGGTGCTCGGACAAATCTCCGGTGCTGGACAACTCGACTCGGCACAACCTTCACCCGCAAACGCTACGGCACTCGTAACCTACGCAAATGGCGTACAAGCCTCGGTCGCATTCGGGCCCGAAATGGCACCCCGCGTACTTCCGGATACAGGAAACAACCGACACAAACGCGTCTGCGTTTTCGGTGAAACAGGGTTCGTTCATTGGCGGTTTGAGAGCTGGGAGCGAAATCTGCCCGGTACTGGTTACGAAGGGGGTGACATGAGCTACGGCGGACAAGATGTTATCGCCCAAGGCGGACTCACCGATGCAGTGTTCGAGTGGCTTGACGATGAAAGCAAAGTGCATCCGACGCATCTCAAGCAATCTCTCGCCGAATTCAACCTGCTTTTGGGTATTTATTATAGTGGGCTGACGAACACTGTCGTCGAATTACCGTTTGATCCACCCGATGGCATGATGGAGATGTTCAGAGAACGGCTTTAAAGGTAATAGGCACGCGCCGTGTGCCTACCACTGTTTTCTTTAGGTGTCTTTCACACATCCTCAAATGGATAACCCTCATGAACAACGTTATTTACATGGACAACCATGCGACAACCCCGATCGCTCCTGAAGTGTTAGCGGCGATGCTGCCTTATATAACGATGAATTTCGGGAACGCTTCCAGCACACACCCCTTCGGTGTTAGGGCAAAGGACGCTGTAGAAAAAGCACGCCAGCAAGTCGCTGAATTGCTCGGTTGTTCCGAGAAAGAGATCGTCTTCACCAGTGGTGCGACCGAATCGGACAATCTCGCTATCAAGGGGATCGCCTATGCTTGTAGAGAGAAGGGCAACCACATCATCACAAGCACAGCGGAGCATCACGCGATCCTTGATACCTGCCACGCTTTGGCAGCAGAGGGATTTGAAACGACATATCTCCCCGTAGACAAGTACGGGAGGGTAAGTCCCGATGATGTTGAAGCCGCAATAACGCCAAAGACTATCCTAATGAGCTTCATGTATGCAAATAACGAGGTCGGCACGATAAATCCGATCACTGATATTGCCGCAGTTGCTGCCAAGCACGGCGTGCTTTTCCATTCAGACGCAGTGCAGGGGATCGGGCAGCTGCCCGCAAACATGGAGATGCTCGGTGTGAATCTCGCTTCTCTGACGGCGCACAAGATTTACGGACCGAAGGGGATCGGCGCGCTTTACATCCAGCGAAACACCTCTCAACCACATTCACTTTTCCACGGCGGTGGACAAGAGGCAGGGGTTCGACCGGGTACTTTGAACGTCGCGGGGATTGTCGGCTTAGGTGCAGCGTGCGAACTCTCTAAAAACTACATGGAGACGGGGAAAAATCGCGTCGCAAGTTTACGCGACGCACTCCATCAGAAGCTAAACGCACGTTTGGAAGATCTTCATCTCAATGGGCATCCGGAACAGCGACTACCGGGCAATCTGAATCTCTGCTTTGCGGGGGTGCAGAGCCATGCACATTTGGCTGGACTTAAACGCGTGGCTGTATCAACTGGATCGGCATGTGATTCGGAGTCGGTGAAGGCATCGCATGTCTTGGTTGCAATGCGGGTTCCGAATGAACTGGCGTTGACGGCTGTCCGTTTCGGCTTGGGACGCTACAACACCGCTGAAGAAGTTGATGTTGTCGCTGATGAGGTCGTAAAAGTCGTCAATCGGCTACGGGCATTGGCACCCGAATGGTAGTGTATTGCCTCGTCCACATTGAAATTGAGAGTAGATCGGGTTCGTAGTAGGGCAATTCATTGCCCGTCCGCTTGCGGGTGATTTTGGGTGGCGTTTTGGCAAGTTGAAATTTTCCGCGATACTATGCTATACTTTCATCGTGAGGTTTAAACCCATAGTGAGGAGGGACGTATGTCATCTATTGCAGCCCGAACCTATCTGACCCCTGAAGAATACATCGCTGCCGAACGCAAGGCGACGTTCAAAAGCGAATACCTGAGTGGCGAGATCGTCGCGATGTCGGGGGCAAGTGATACACATAATCTTATCACGATGAATACGTCAAATGCCCTTTACAATCAATTGGCAGACCGAGGATGCCGAGTCTACGCCAGCGATATGCGCGTCGGAATTAGCGCAGGAGCTTCCTATTTCTATCCGGATATTGCCGTTACCTGTGATAAACCCCGCTTCGAGGATGACGTTTTCGATACACTCATCAATCCACAGGTTATTATTGAAGTGCTTTCTGATTCAACCGCAGGCTATGACCGAGGCGAAAAATTCATACGCTATCGGCAATTAAAATCACTTCAAGAATACATCCTTATTTCACAAGATCAGGTTCAAGTCGATCACTATCTTCGTCAAGGCAAACAATGGGTACTCAGCGCATTTAGTACACTTGCGGATGTGTTATCACTCGTTTCAATTGGCGCGGAACTCCCCTTACGCCAAGTTTACAGATTCGTTGAACTGGAAACTGATGCCTCCATTGAAACTGCACGTAACGTCTAAAAGAGGAAACCTGTCCCATGCTGACCGTTGAACAACTCAGTGCTTGTGGATTAGAAAAAACGGAAGCATTAAAGATAGCCGAAGCCGTCAATCGGATATTGCCAACACAGCCGCCGACAGCCTGCTGGTATGAAATTTCGCGCTATATTCTTACACCACAACACCCCTTTACGCTCCACCAATTGCTTTATGAGACGGTATACGCGGATTTCGATACTGCAACATACGGACCACCGCCTGCATGGTTTCCTGCTAATGAAGACATCACCGAAGCAAATATCACCCGTATAATGGCGGACCTACACATCAAAACCTACCCCGAATTCCACGCTTGGTCAGTTGCGCATCGCGACACATTTTGGCAGATGATGATTGATGTATTGGGTATTAAAGCGACAGACACATACACCGAAGCACAAAAAGACGCAACCGGAATTTCCACAAAACTCGCGAAACTCAACATCGTTGAGAGCTGCTTCAACGCGCCTGATGATGCCATCGCTATCGTTACGCAACGCGAAAACGACGAGAATCTATCAACGCTCACATATCACGAACTGGAATCCCTCACCAACCGAGTCGCAAACGGACTTGTGGACATCAGTATGGAACCGGGGGACGCGGTGGCAGTTGACATGCCGATGAACGCTGAATCTGTCGCCATCTATCTCGGAATCGTCAAAGCGGGATGTGTCGTTGTTGGTATTGCTGATAGTTTCGCACCAGAGGAGATAGCCACCCGCCTCCGCATCGGCAAAGCAAAAGCCATCTTCACGCAAGATTATATCAACAGAGCAGGTAAACGTCTGCCGTTGTACGAAAAGGTGATTGCTGCAAATGCCCCAAAAGCGATTGTTTTTGCTTCTGAGGGGCGTGAAAGCAGCGCACAAACCCAACGCGAAGACGACATAACTTGGCAAAACTTCCTAAGCGATATAGAGACATTTACCGCCGTGCCTTGCCATCCCGATGCACATACCAATATCCTCTTTTCCTCCGGCACTACTGGCGAACCGAAGGCGATTCCGTGGACACATACCACACCGATTAAAGCCGCCGCTGATGCCTACCTACACCACGACATCCACCCGGGCGACGTGCTGGCATGGCACACAAACCTCGGTTGGATGATGGGACCGTGGCTCATCTACGCAAGCCTCATCAACAAAGCCACTATTGCCCTCTATGATGGCGGGTCTCCGACGGGGCGCGGCTTCGGTGTTTTCGTTCAGAACGCGAAAGTCAGCATGCTTGGGGTGGTGCCTACCCTCGTCCGCGCCTGGAAAAATACAGACTGCATGCATGGACTCAACTGGCACGCAATCCGAGCATTCAGTTCAACGGGTGAATGCTCGAACCCCGAAGAGATGCTTTACCTCATGGCACTTGCTGGCTACAAGCCAGTAATTGAGTATTGCGGTGGCACTGAGATCGGCGGCGGCTATATCACCGGGACACGCCTCCAACCCGCTGCGCCTTCAACGTTCACAACACCTGCACTTGGCGTAGATTTTTTACTCTTTGATGAGGATGGAACACCAACCGAGAATGGCGAAGTTTTCATTATTCCGCCTTCTCTCGGTCTCTCAACAAGCCTGCTCAACGCTGACCACAATGAAGTCTATTTTGCGGGGATACCACAACCCAATCTACGCCGCCACGGTGATGCGATTGAACGGTTAGGCAACGGTTTTGAAACCGAACCTTGGCTCGCGGGCGCGAAATACCGGGTGCTCGGTCGCGTTGATGATACGATGAACCTGGGTGGCATCAAAGTCAGTGCTGCAGAGATTGAAGAAGTGCTTAACATCGTTAGTGGGATTCAAGAAACAGCAGCGGTCGCTATCTCACCGAAAGATGGTGGTCCGAGCCAACTCGTCATCTACACCGTGCTGGCAGCATCAGAAGCAGCACCCGCAAAACAGGAGTTTCACACAACGTTGCAAACGGCACTCTCCGACCATCTCAACCCTTTGTTCAGGGTTCACGATGTCGTTATCGTAGACGCATTACCGCGGACCGCTTCTAACAAAATTATGCGCCGCTTGTTACGGAACCAATCATAGCAAAAAGTTGGGCTTCACGCTCGTTTGACTCAATCTGCAATTACATCTCAAATTTTATCCTACTTGACAATTTTCTAATAGCGTGCTACGATTTTAGAAATTCGCACCCCTAAATGGAGTCACATCATGCAAGAAAAACAGTTCAAAGTTAGAGCAGCGCATTGCGATTATCGCGCAACCGAAGAAGATATTTATCAGACCCTCCGCCGTATCACCGATCCGTTGACCCGCGCTTGGAAACCGATCGAGAATGCTAAGAAGGTGGTTATGAAATTCAACATGATGAAACCACCTGAACGGATTATCTACTACGAGGGACGGCGTCGAGAATTAGTAGATGATGCCACCTGCCGGGCAGTACTGCGGTTGATTAAAGAGCATACCACAGCGCAGCTAATCGCGACCGACACAAACCCTTACACGCACGGACATCGGATGCCGCCCGACTTCAATTACCTGCACCACCTCAAAGAATTTGATGTGCAGTTTGTTGATTCCAACCTGCCGCCCTTTAAGGATTACGATGTCCCTGGCGGCGGTTCAATGTTCGACCGTTACACATTGAGTGCCTGTTTCGATGATGCGGATGCGGTCGTCTCGGTAGCGAAGA
>VXZK01000125.1:36168-40518 GCA_009845545.1 Candidatus Poribacteria bacterium | reverse complement strand
CATTGTAGCATAATCTTATATTAGAGGGTGGTCTAAATTTCCGGTGGCAGTACAGATCGCAGTTATTTCGCTTTGACTTCTTCCCACGCGCGGTCGTAGTGCCTTGTAAAATCGCCGGGATCTCTTAGCCACTCAAGGGATTCCAGTACCTCTTTGGGTGGGTAGATAAATTTGTGTTCCCGTAGGTTTTCGGGTAAGAATTCTTTCGCGGTAGGCACACAGGTCCCATATTTCGTGAAGGCGGTAATCTTGGCGTTGACTTCAGGCTGGAGGAGATAGTTGATAAACTGCTCGGCGAGTGCTTTATGCGGCGCGGATTTTGGGATGCAGACGGCATCAATAAACTGGCTTGATCCTTCTTTCGGGATGACGTATTGGATGGTCGGGCGTGTCTCAGTGGCGCGGAACGCATCGCCACTCCAGCAGTGTGCCATAACGACATCGCCTGCGATAAGCAGCTCTTCCGCCTCGCTTTTATACTGTTTCACAAGCGGTTTCTGTGCGATGAGTTTCTCTTTCGCCGCTTTGATTTCATCTGGATCGGTCGTGTTGAGGCTATATCCGAGGAATTTCAGTGCGGCACCGATGGTTTCACGTTGGTCGTCTAACATGCTGAACTGGTTTTTATATTCTGCATCCCAGAGGACTGCCCAACTGTCGGGTGCTGGTGAAACGACAGCCGAATCATAAGCGATGCCTGCGGTGCCAAACGTGTACGGGATAGAGTACTGATTTTCGGTATCAAAGTATTTACCGAGAAACAACGGACTGATGCTCTGGAAGTTGGGGATGTTGTCGCGGTTCAGTGCTTCTAATAGGTTTTGCTTGATTAGGATGGATACCATATAGTCGGAGGGCATGATAATGTCATATCCGGTCGCCCCCGCCAATAGTTTCGTGAGCAGATCCTCGTTACTGGCGTAGGTATCAACGAGAACGGTAACGCCAAATTCCTTTTCAAATCCTTCACGGATATCATCGCTGACGTAGCCTGCCCATGTAAAGACGTTGAGTTGCTTTTTCTGCCCACTGCTATCGCCGATGAAAAGTGTGAGGAGTATAAGTACTAAGAGGATATATCTGTTGTGCATATTTTCTCCGTTGGTATCTTTTCCACGATTGTTAGTAACGGGACGGTGGTGGTTGCGGAAAGCGGAATCGCCCCGTTTGCGATGTAAGCTATTGACAATGTGTGCGATCTATGCTAACGTAATAGTGCTACTTATTCGTCAGATTTTTCGGTGGGTAATCCTTCGGCTTTCCAGCCGCGGAAACCGCCAGTGAGTACGGAAACGTTTTCATAGCCCATGTTTTTTAAAGTATGTGCGGAAAGAGTCGCGCGGGTACCACCTCCGCAATAGGTAACAATGTGTGTATCTGCGTCAGAGGCAATCTCATCAATATCAAGTTCGAGATAGCCGCGTGGCAGTGAAACGGCATTCGGTAGATGTTCCTCGTCGTAGTCCGGTTCGTCCCGAACATCTAAGAGGATGATTGCGTCTGTAGCCTCTGTGAGTTCGTCGGGCGATATGTGTCCAACGTTTGCTTTGGCTTCGCTAACTAATTGTTCAAGGGTTTTCAGTGGCATCGTTATCCTCCAATTTTTTTTAACTATTGGTTATCTGGGCGAATTTTGAACGATGTTCAAAATTCGATTTCTGTCACATCTGTACCTGTGAATTAGATAAGATTTCTTAGAACTATAGCACAAGGCGAGTTGATGTGTCAACTTTTTTTGTCGGTTACAGACCGGAGTATGATGATAACGAAATCGATTCTATAGGAAGAGGAAAAAATGGAATTGCTTAAAAAATCGGTTCAAGCTGTGCTTGAAAAAGATCGAATTGGGAGTCCAGTGTTCCTGCGATGTGTTCTTCACGTCGCCGGTGAAGATGCGAATCTGCTATCATCGGTGGCAGATGTGACCGCGCTCGCGAATGGATGGATGCCTTCACCGCCCGCGAGTATCTATACACAAGGGGATGCAAACGGAACACAGGTTACCGTAATGGTTCACTATGCGGGTGGGCAGATGGCACTGTTGAGTGTCAATCGGGTTGATGTTGATACTGCAATTGACATCATGCTGGTAGGTAATAAGGGTGTTATTTATCACGAAACACCAGTCGGTAGGCATTACTTGAATGCTATCGCACCTGAATTCAGCGAGACAGGCGAACTCACAGAGGCTATCACGCAATCGCTTGAAAGCGGTCAGCCTATAGTGTTGGAGGGTTGAACATGCAACAAGATGGAAAATACGGTGTTCTTTTGCTCGGTGGGCATCGGACACATCAAGAAAATTACGCATCGAGCTTTGCGCAGGATGCACGGTGTCGGTTGGTGGCGTTCGCGGATGAACCGGAGGCACCGCTAGAGCGGATTGCGTTGGCGCGTTCGCTGGCTGAATCGTTGGATTTGCTGTTTATCCCTGACCTTGACACGGCATTGGCGCGTGAGGATGTGCATATTGTGAGTCTCTGCACAGAGGTGGAGCGTCGCGGACGTGTAGGTGCGAAATGTGCGGCGGCCGGAAAGCACGTTTATCTCGATAAACCGATGGCACTCAACCCAGAAGGGACGAAAAAGATTATAGATGCCGTTGCAAAAAGCGGTGTACGCACCCAGATGTTTAGCAATATTCATAGTTCCTGGGCACGCACCATGCAGCAAGCATTAGCAAGTGGGCATATCGGCGAACTTCAAGCAATTCATTGTGATGTCCTCTTCTCCAAAGGGCATCCGGGCACCGCACCGGTTGGAGAAAAAAGGATCCAAAAACCCACGCTGGAACGTTATAGCTTCGTTGAAGCGAAACCTGAAATGTTTGATGTCGGAGTCTATGCGGTATCTATGGTTAATTGGTTAACACAGAAACGCGTGCAGCGCGTGTTCGGCGGGACGGCAAACTATTTTTTTAAAGAACATCGCGACTGTGGTCTTGAGGACTTCGGTGCTTTAGTTTTGACCTTAGAAAATGGGATTACAGCAACAATTGTGGGTGGACGCTACGGTTGGCAGAGTCACGCCCAAGGTGGCATTCGGAAGGTACATCTCGTCGGTACCGAGGCGACCTTGACTTTTGATGCGTCGGCGAACCGGTTAGAGGTTTTTGCGGCCGAACCAGCGTTTGAGCCACCGACACCGCATCCGCTGGACCCGATGGGGATGTGGAGTAGCACACAAGCAGAAATCAAGATGCAACCGAAGCAACAATGGATAGATGTCGGTAGCAGAGATGATGGACAGCGGGAATTCAGTGCGTTTATAGATTGTATTGAGAACGGTGTAGAGAGTGAGATGAACGCCGAATTTGCCGCGCATTCTGTGGAAGTTATCTGTGCAGGGTATCGTTCCGCTGCAAGTGGAGAGGTTATCCTCCTCAACTGACGCGAGGTTCTCATAGGTCCCACGCTTACCGATTTTACTGTTTGAGGCTACACAGTGTTTTCTCAATGTGGGTTATCAGGTCCGCATCGCCTTTCTTTTTGGCGAGTCTCAAAGCCGTGCGAAGATCCTGTTTCGCCTCCTGCTCTCTCTCTAATTCTAATTTCGCTCCTGCCTTTAGGAGAGGGATTTGGGGGTCATTGGGATTGAGACGTGTCGCCGTGTCAAAGTCTTGTATAGCATCGGGGTATTGGCCGAGTTTTGCTTTGGCATGTCCGCGGTAGAGGTAAACAAAGTCAATTTCGAGGTTGCCGTGTACTGCGATGTCAAAGTCTTCTATGGCTTCAGTATATTGACCACTGGCAGCCCTCGCGGTCCCGCGAGCGACGTAAATTTTGACATCATCGGGGTTGTATTGTAGGGCAGTGTCAAAGTCTCGTATAGCCTCGGCATATTGACCGAGGGCCGACTTTAGCCCCCCGCGCATGAGATAGGTTTGTGCATCATCAGGTTTGTGCCGTATCACGATGTCAAAGTCTTGTATTGCCTCAGCATATTGATAAAGATTACCCTTAGCAAATCCGCGATTGTAATAGGCCTCGATAAGGTCAGGATTACGTTGTATGGCTTCATCAAAATCGGCGATAGCGGCTGCGTGTTCGTCTTGGACTACCTTCACAGCCCCACGATTGTAATACGGGGCAGCATCATTCGGATTGAGATGTATTGCTGTGTCTAAATCTGCGATAGCGGCATCATGTTGACCGAGTTTCGTCTTCGCAGCCCCGCGATTACAGTAGGCATCAGCATAATCGGGATCACACCGGATGGCGGTGTCATAATCAGCGACAGCAGCGGCATATTCACCGAGTTCCCGTTTCGCGACCCCCCGATTGTTATAAGCTTTGATATAATCAGGCTTCAGTTGTATCGCTTTGTCATAGTCTTCAAGTGCCGCTGCGT
>VXZK01000125.1:2397-36068 GCA_009845545.1 Candidatus Poribacteria bacterium | reverse complement strand
ATATAATCAGGCTTCAGTTGTATCGCTTTGTCATAGTCTTCAAGTGCCGCTGCGTATTGCCCGAGTTCCTGTTTCGCGACCCCCCGATTGTTATAGGTTTCGGCAGCGTAGGGTTGGCATTGTATCGCCACGTCATAATCTTTGATAGCTTCAGTATACTCGCCAAGGGCGGCTTTTGTCACGCCTCGGCTATCATAGGCTTCAGCATAGTCGGGTTTGAGTTGTATCGCTTTGTCATAGTCTTCAAGTGCCGCTGCGTGTTGACCGAGTCTACTCTTTGCAGCTCCGCGATTGTAGTACGTATCGGCTCTATCCGGATTGCGTTGTATAGCAAGGTCATAGTCTTCGACAGCTAAGGCATATTGATCGCAGTTAAACCTCGCAGTTCCCCGGTCAATGTAAACCTCAGTGTCATTCGGCTTGCGTTGTATGGCTTCATCAAAATCCGCGATCGCGGCTGCGTATTGTCCGAGTTCAGCTTTGATTAATCCGCGATTATAATAAGCTATGACTTCATTGGGGCTGTGCTGTATAACAAAGTCATAGTCTTTTAGAGCCTCAGCATGCTGACCGAGAAAGAGTTTCGCAGCACCCCGGTCCATGTAAGCTTCGACGTAATTGGGTTTGTATCGTATCGCCTTATCGTAATCAGTGACAGCTTGGCGGTGTTGTTTAAGGTTGGTGTTAGCATTTCCGCGACTGTAGTAGGCTTCGGCAAGATCAGGTTTCCGGCGTATGGCGATGTCAAAGTCTTTTATAGCGTCGGCATATCGTCCGAGTTTCGCCTTGGCGAGGCCTCGGTTGTAGAAAGCGATAATACTATCCGGATTAGACCGGATTGCGCTGGTATAGGCATCAATGGCTTCCACGTAGCACTCCATCTCGTAGAGCGAATTGCCTTGTCGGAAGTAGGCATCCATGGATGCTGGTTTGTGGTGGTGTGCCATTAACAAACTCCCCTTAAAGTGCTATTTTTCAGCACCTCCGATGTTTACGACTTGTGCTAATTAATCTTGTATTCATAGATTTTACTGGCTCATGTAAAAAGTACGTGCTATTTCTCTAACGAAGTCAGTAAATACGCGGGTTAAATTTTCCGTTCGCATTTAGTCTTGACATAAGCCAATTTCCAATAATTCCGGATCCTTGAGACGACTTCCACGAAGCAGCGACATACCGATCAACGGTTGCTTGTCTGTTTGCAGAATTTCTATATCGCGTTCTTTGCCGTGCCAAATCACTTTTGCAAGATACAGTTCAAGAAGTACTGCGCTTCCGTGAGCAATAATTGTGTGCCGAGTACCAATCTGTGGGAGGCTTAAGTAGTCAATTAAAAACTCTGGTAGTGTCAGATAACCCGTAAATCCGGTATCAACGGTTGCCTCAATTTTCGCGCGTTGATTTAAGCCGAGCACTTCTATTTCAATGATAGCTACGCGTTCGTCTCTAATTTTCCCCGTTATCATTATAGTATTCCACATTATATTCCATGAAACTAAAGCCGATACCGTGGGTGGCCGGATATCCGATTCGTACACCGTAAGTCATAGCCTTGGGATTCTTAGCAAGCAGACGTTTTGTAGCTTCCAAATCCTCATCGGCGATTTCATAGTTTTCCGTTTCAATGTCAACTACAAAAAACTGACCTTTGTGTTGAGCTTCAAGTTCTTCGCGGTACTGCTGATAGATTTCTTCGCCGCGGGCGGCGATGGTTTCAGAGGTAGCATCAGAATATGACATGGTAATTCTCCTTCTGAAATGTTATTGTGGAACATTGCATTCATTAACACATTATAACACAAAATTGCGTCGCGTGCTAATGCAGCATTTTTCTTGCTATCCTCTAACACCTATCGCTTCAAGTTGGGCAATCTGTTTGACCCACGATTCTCGGATTTCTGGGGAGTAGTCACCGGGGAGTAGCGATTTGCGTGTGCAATTGAGAAGTGCCTGTAAGGTTTGGTACTGTCTTATGGGCCCGATATTGGGAAGGATTCGATCTTCGGCGACAGCAATAATTTCATCTAATGTGAGTTTATCCGTCGCTTCCGAATTTTTCTTGAGCAGACTGGCGGCTTCAAGATCGGAACGCAGTGATGCGAAACTCGCTGCAGAATAGTCTTCAGTTACCTTCAAAAGTCGTTCCACTGCATCATCAGAGAGGGAATCGGGGAGGGTTTTGCTAATAGTCCAGCGAAGGAAAGCCTCACGATCTTCACCTTTCGGATCGAGTACTGGAACGACTATATCCCCAACTCTCCCTTCTCGCCGTAGATCAGGTGAGAGATTATAGATACGCGCAGTCATCAAGAGCCAAGTGATATTCCCACGGAGTTGTGGATCAGACATCATCGCTTGTACCTTTCCTGTCAAACGTCGTTCTGTGCTGTGTGCATCCCTGCCGACACCGCCGAATTGCGTATCCGCCTCATCAACGAAGATCAACACCTTCACGAGCGCCATCAGCAATCGTCGGAGCCGTTCAAAGATAACATCTGTCTGTCCGAACCACATGCTACGGATGTTCTTGAGGACGAGGACAGGGATATCGAGTTCGCCAGCAAGTCCCTCAAAAATAAAAGTTTTTCCGCTGCCGATAGGACCACAAACGCTCATGCCGGGGATTGCATCAGGGCCGGTTGAAGTGATACGCGGAATCAGCTGCGTCTTGAGAAAATCCACCAGTTTTTGGTTACCAACAATGTCCTTTAAATTGTGCGCGGGTTTTTTGAACTCTACAACATCTTCACCCAATTGTGCTTGGATAAATTCAGATACTTTCTCAATAACATCCTCAGGCTGAAGTTTTTCACCGGAGTAGCAGGAAGAGAGCAACATCTGACGGAGTGCTTGTAAAGATAACCCCGCAGTGAGCATGGCGAGTTGTGCCTGTGAACCCCAAAGGTTTAAAGGCTTTTCTATGAGTTTCGGCGTGTTATTAAACCAGAAAATAAAGTGCTGGCGTTCTGCCATCCCTGGTGCTGGGATTTCAACGGTAACGACCTGCGGCAACCTAATAATTCGAGAGTTCACGAGACTTGGAGATTCCGCGATAAAGATGACGGTATCGTTGCCGTTCATGAAATTGGAATCGGAGATCCAGTCTTGAACGATGCTGACGCGGTGTCTGTCTGGGAGCGACAAACTCCGAATTTCACCTTCCGGGAGCAACATATCCGTTGCTTCTATCAGGATGATCAGTTTTTCGGGTAGCAGTTTTTCGCCTTGTGCGTTTGTGCTTCGGGAGAGCAGGCAAAATTGGCGGAGGAGTTCAAGTGCCAACGTCGGGCTGCCGATAGCATCGTTCATGTACTGCGTAAAAGATATATGGGCTGCCTCTGTTGAGGCGTCAAGTGATCCGAAAGACGCACCTTGCGATGCCCCACCTAACGGCGAAGAACGCGATGTCCCGGCAGTCGCATTTATATCAAGGTCCGCCTCGGCTGTCCCTCGCCATAGATTGAACGCTTGTTTAACTTTCTCGCGCTCAGACTCCTGTGCGAATCTTATGGGTCCATTGAGTTCATAAACAATTAGAATGAACCCCGGAATGTCCCAACTACGGCTTAAAAAGGGGACGAGTGGAATATAATCCGTGTTGTTCTCTTCGCGTATAAGGAAGAGATCGTGGATATTTCCAGACAGGACAAGACTACGAGACGTGCCTGAATTAATGAGCATTCCGGCTTCCGTCCGGAATGAATAGGTTGGGCTTTTAACGGCTATGAGGTGTCGCCCCCTTCTGTTTTAGAGACCAAACCTGTTAGAGTAATGCTTTAGAGCGGCAGCTCAGAATCTGAATCCTCTGTCTTCTTAGCGGGTTCTGTCTCCGTTTTTGTGTCCGTCTGCTGTGCGCCGAAAATCAATGCATCAAATTCGTCGGAGGCGTTGGATGAGCGCGCTGCGGCGAGGAATTCCTCCTCTTCGCTTTTTGAGTCGGTGCCAGCCAATTCCTGTGCGACTTTTGAACGTCCTTTGGCTTTCTCCCGGATTTCTCGCATCCGTGACAATTCAGCGGAAGTTCCGTCCATGCTGATACCGGAAAGCATATCGGCGATTTCCTCTTGCTCGCGTGCGGTGATTAGATCAGCAACTGCTTCAGACTGCTCGCTCTTAATCTTATCTAAGTCGCGATGGAGGCTGGTAATCTGAATTTTATGGGAGTCAATATCAGCCTGCGCATTTTCGATCTCACCTTCGAGTTCATCAATACGTCCTTCTTTCTCCTGTAGATTGGAATTGAACTCTTGGTAAGCGGTAACACATCGCGTGTATTCGCCGTGTTGCTTGACTTCTTCTGGTGCCATCCCCTCATTTTGCAAACCAGCAGCGGTCTGCTGCGCCTTAGCGATTGCTCCGGCTTTTAATTCTTCCAAATTCTCGACTTCGTCGGTAAGGGTCTTTAATTGTGACCTCTTCTGTTCAACAAGTGCGATAAGCTGCCCAATTGCTTGCTTATAGCGTTGGATGTTCCCTTTCTTATCGCTGATGATATCTTCATAAGCCCCTCTAACGGCTTCGGGGTTTTCCATCATTCTGTCCGCTGTTTCGTGGGCGCGCCCCGTCAGCGTATACCAGATAGCCTTGAAAAATCGTGTAAATCCGTTTGCCATTTCAGTTTCTCCTGTTGCGTCGTGTCTTATAAGTGCGACCTTGTTGTATGGGTTTGCGAGTTGCAATGTTACTTTGCACGGTTTTGATCCGCGCCGCAAAACTTATCACATCGTATTTTAACATATTTTATCTAAAACTGCAAGAAAATTTTTACAGAAACGCAGAAGTGTTGCGTTTTCGGCAATTAGTTGTCAGTCATCAGAATCCGGTTGTTGAAATCAGGATTTATAGAATTCAGGGATTTTCAGGAGCATCTGGAGCACATAAAATTAAAGATTCTACGAACCCGTGAACGGTTTCATGTCCCAGAGGAGAACAGTACCGTCATAACTGCTACTCGCCAGAAGTTCACCACTCTTTGAAAAAGCAAGATTTTGTACATCTGAGGTATGCCCCCAAAAGGTATGGATGTTTTTCCCAGTGGCAACCTCCCATAAACGGATGGAGACTTTGTCCGTTTTGTTCCACCAAGAACCGGAGGCAAGATACCGACCACATGGCGAAAACACAACGATACCGACAAGGGAGCAACGCTCAGGTAGAATCATCCCCATTAAATGTCTATGAAATTCTGCTTGACACAAAGGAGATACTTGAATAAAATAGACAATAAACACGACTTTCAAGTTGCTGAAGATGCACATACAACCGACAATACATAGGACGTTTTCATATTGGCTGTGGTTTACTGCATTCGGTGTGTTGGCACTGATACTTGCCAACGTGCCGTTGTTTAACATTCTCGCTTTTGAGTTTTGTGCGGTGTTGGCACTCGGTGTCTCTTTCGCTGGCGCGCACGTGACACTAACAGCCGTAAAGCAGATGAAACGGCATCCTGATGCCCTGAGAGGTTCATCGAGGCAGATCGTCACCCGGTGTTTCTGGAATGCGCTGATATTTAACTTCGGGCTGCTCGTGCTACCCGTCGGTATTATTCTGCTGAACGCGCTTCGTGTTAAAAACTGTAATTTTGGCGAAGGATTCATCTTTTTTTTTCTCTTGTCCGTAATCAGCTGTGTATACGCGACGGCAGCAGGGACACTCTTTGGATTTTGGATTAAGAGGCGATGGTTGGCATACTTGGCATATATCGGGTTTCTCGTGCTTACTTGTGTTCCGGTGGTTATCAATCTGATATTCCATCCGCCGGTATTCGCATATCACGCAACGTTTGGATATTTTCCGGGACCGATATACGATTTTGTTATTCCGATAACAAGCACACTGCTCATCGCTCGTGCAGAAACGCTACTATGGGCACTCCTGTTTCTCGGACTCGCCGTTAGTATTTGTGAAATAAGTAGGGATACAGCATTGATGCCTCAGTTGAGATGGCGTAAACTGTTCAGTTCACTTACAAAACGTGTCTGGTTGTATCTGTTAGTCGTCTGCTTACTCGGTTTCCAAGTCTATGCAGGCGCGTTGGGCATTCGTCCAACGCGCGACGATATCGCTCAGAAACTTGGTGGCTTCCGTGAAACTGAACACTTTGAAATTTTCTATGCCCGTGAACTTGAAACCGAGATTGAAAACATCGTTGAGGATTGTGAGTTTCAGTATGCCCAATTGTCTGACTATCTCACACCCGAAGGTGCGGAATTATCTCGGAAAGTGCGCGCGTATATCTATGCATCTCCTGAACAGAAAAAGCAGTTGATTGGTGCGGGTAGTACATCTGTGGAAGACCCGTTCGGACATGGGTTTCATATCCACGCCCAAGGCTTTCCGCACCCTGTCTTGAAACACGAATTGGCACACGTCTTTACCGTGCCTTGGTCGCCTCTGAAAGTGAGCTTGAAGATTGGGCTTCATGAAGGGATTGCGGTTGCCGCAGATTGGAGTGAAGGTAAACTGACGGCGCATCAATGGGCGAAAGCGATGCGCGAGATGGAGATCGCGCCCCCGTTATCAGCCGTCATGGGAATCGGATTTTGGGGGCATGCTGGTTCGCGGAGTTATCTGCTGGCGGGTTCCTTCGTACGGTTTCTTGTCGATACCTACGGTATAGAAAAGTTTAAAGGTGTTTTTCCGACCGGTAATTTTGTGAAACATTACGGGAAGGATCTCCAGTCGCTTGAAACGGAGTGGATTAACTTTTTGGAGGGTGTTCCTTTGCGGGATGACGATATAAACTATACTACATACCGTTTAAAGCGGCGGAGTGCTTTTGAACAGGTCTGCACGCATGAGATGGCTGCGCTGCGGGATACTGCATGGCAGGCATACTACCGAAAAGATTTTGTCACCGCTGTGGAGACCTTTGGGACAATGCTATCAGATGAACCCGATAATTTAAGCACGTTACGAGGTCTTATGTACAGTGCATATCGGATGCGGGATTACGAGAAAGCGTTATCCTTAGCAAATCGCATTGCAAGCGCGGAAGACACTCGATTCAGTCCAGAAGCGTTGCTGTTGATAGGTGATATTTATTGGCTAAAGAACGAACATGAAAAAGCGATGGATGCCTACGTTTCTATTGAAACAGAATATGAGACATTTGAGCGACGGCGGATGAAGCGAATCGCAGCGTTATCTTACCCTGATACAGTCCAGAACCAACCGAATGGTGCAATGCGAGAAGACCTTTCGCTTCGCGAACTGCTTCGCGGTGTACTCGTTGCGTCGAAACCTGTGTCAGAAAAAATGGCACTTTTATCGGTATGTATACAAACAGCACCAGAGAGTTGGTTGCCGTATTTCTTAACAGGCGAGCTGCTTCAGAGAGAAAAAGCGTGGCAGATAAGCAACGAATATCTTCATCAAGCGGTGGAACGTTTGATGCCGCAACAGCACGGAAAACTAATATTAGAAGTTCGGAGGTTAATAGGTGTCAATGCTTATCAACAAAAAGATTATGAGACTGCACAAACCGCATTTCAGTCAATAGCCGAAACCCCAAAACTTTCGTTGGGAGAAATACTTTCAGCACAAAATTGGATACAACGGTGCCAGTGGGCAGAAAGCCGTATGCCTTAAACGAAGTCGCGATTCGGAGAGTGCTTCTATAGAAAACGAAAGTGCAACAATGAAAACCGTGTTGACCTACAGATTCACTGCATAATATAATATAATATCTACACCGATTTGGGGAATCCAATTTCCAACTCGGTCTACCGTCGAATAGGCTACAGTGCTGTTGCCGAAGCAATTCAATATCGATTTGAGTGAGTCTGCTGATAAGCAGCTCTGTTCTGAAAACTTATAAGGAAAAACTATGAAACTATTTGTGCCGGGAAGAATTTGTCTATTCGGGGAACACAGCGATTGGGCAGCAAGGTACCGGCAAAATAACTCAGAGATCGAAAAAGGTTATACGTTAATAACCAGTACAAACCAAGGAGTATACGCTGAGGTTAAACCGCATCCGAACCGTCTAATTTTGAAGACCAGCCTCAGTGATGGTACCCGTCACGGTCCCTATAGCCTTCCTATGGAGCGAAGTGCGCTCCTCGCTGAAGCTGAAAAGGGCGAATTTTTTAGTTATGCTGCCGGTGTTGCATATCAAATTTTAACTAACTACCGAGTGCAAGGGTTGGAAATCGACAATTATCTCACCGATTTACCCGTCAAAAAAGGATTGTCTTCAAGTGCAGCCATCAGTGTGTTGGTCGCGCGCGCCTTCAATCGCACTTATGACCTCAAAATGACAACACGCGATGAAATGGAATATGCCTACCGCGGTGAGACGACAACGCCTTCGCGTTGTGGACGGATGGACCAAGGGTGTGCATACCAACGACCTATCCTGATGACGTTCGATGGCGACAATGTTGATGTCCGAGAACTCAGTGTGTCGAAAGACCTATACCTTGTGATTGTTGACCTTGGTGCGGGTAAAGATACACTTCTGATATTGAACCAATTAAATCACTGTTATCCGTTCGCTGAGAGCGAATTAGAGAGAAATGTACAACACTACCTCGGTCCCATAAGTGCCCAGATTACACAGGAGGCACATCAAGCACTCCGTGACGGAGACGCAGAAACAGTCGGGAAACTGATGACGCGCGCGCAAACCGAGTTTGACAAACATCTGATTCCGGCATGTCCCTCGCAATTGACAGCCCCTGTCCTCCACAAAGTCCTCAATTATGAACCAATTCAGCCGTATATTTGGGGCGGTAAAGGTGTCGGTTCGCAAGGGGATGGGTCTGCGCAATTCATTGCGAAAGATAAAGAGAGTCAGGGACGCGTTATAGAGATTATTGAACAAAATTTGCAGATGTCGTGCCTAAAACTGGTGATTGAGGCTGGCAGGCGTGTCCGCAAGGCTGTTATCCCCGCCGCCGGGTTTGGCACTCGGCTGTTTCCAGCATCAAAGGCGATGAAAAAGGAACTCTTCCCTGTGATTGACAAGTCTGGACGTGCGAAACCGGCAATTATGGCAATCGTTGAGGAAGCGATCAATGCCGGGATTGAGGAAGTATGCCTTATCATCCAGAGTGGCGATACAGAACTCTTTGAGTCTTTTTTCAAAACACCCCCGCGGATTGAGCATTATAACAAACTCAGCAAAGAGAACAAGGCATATTGCGATTACCTACTGGAGTTAGGAAGCAAAGTGACGTTCGTCACACAGGACGTTCAAGAAGGATTCGGACATGCTGTTTACTGTGCACGGGAATGGGTTGGGAATGAACCCTTTCTTCTGATGCTCGGGGACCATCTCTACGGTTCGGATGAAGATAAATGTTGTGCGCGACAAGTCGTAGAGGCTTATGAACAGGTAGGGCACAGTGTTGTTGGACTTAAGAAAACACCGATTGAGCTGCTATCGAACTTTGGCTGTGTTACAGGGAGATGGAAAGAAGAGGATTCACTGCTTTCGGTGACAGAGTTTTACGAAAAACCCGACGCCGAGTATGCGATGGAGCATTTACATGTAGATGGAATGGATATAGACCAGTTCTTGACGGTGTTCGGTATCTATGTAATTCAACCTCAGATTTTCGAGTTTCTTGAGCAGAACATCGTCCATAATCTGCGGGAACGCGGCGAATTTCAACTGACTTCTTGTTTAGACGCCCTGCGAAAGGCAGAAGGCTTTTCAGGATATGTTGTTAAGGGACGGCGGTTTGACATCGGGCTCCCTGAAGAGTATCGGCAAACAGTTGTTGACTTCAGGAACGCTTAAACGGTAGGGCATCGCTTGATAACAACGATTGTCAGGTCGTCATATTGTTCCGCTTCACCGACAAAAGTGTGAGCGTCATCAACAAGGTGCTGTACAGTCTCCTCGGCAGTAAAACTATCAGGAATCCGAGAAACCGATTCCATTAGCCGTTCTGTTCCGTACATCTCACCCTCCATGTTGAGTGCCTCAATGAGACCGTCGGTATGTAAGATCAGGAAATCGCCCTCGTTTAAATCGAAAGCAGCGGATTCATACTCGACTCGCTTCATACTACCCAGCGGCAGATCCCCGCTTTCAATCTCGATTATATCTGTCCCTTGTTTGAGGATCGGATAAGGTTGACCGCCGTTGGCATAATCAACCCGTTTTTCGGCTTTATTGAGTACCGCCAAGTTAATAGCGATGAAGCTGGGACCGTACATCCGAGGTGCCAACCCCGTATTGAGGTCACTAAGAATGACTGCGGCTTCGGATTCAAAACGCGAGACTTCATATAACATTCCATTGGTCAACACAGCAGTCATCGCGCCTCGCAGCCCTTTCCCTGCGGCATCCGCTACCGCAATAGCGGTATGTCCATCTCCCACGGTGAGGTAATCGTAGAAGTCTCCACCGACTTGTGTTGCGGGGACCGACATGCCTGCAATATCAAATCCTTCTGTGTCGGGTGACTCCGTCGGCAAGAGACCCATCTGAATATTTTGCGCTTCGCTTAATTCAGCGCGGATCCGTTGCATCTCCGCTTCTTCTTGCTGTCGCATTGCATTGCGCAGCTGCAATGTGTGTCTCCGGTTAACAATAAGGCGTCCAATCAGAGAGAGCACAACCGTCACAAAAATAAACGTTGGTAAATATGTTCGCCAGCGCGTCCAGATCGGTGGTGGGATACTAAAGTCCACAACTGCGGGTAGGGCGGTGTAAGCCCAATCCTTCCGGAACGCTTTGATGAGGAAGCTGTAGTGCCCGGCTTTAAGACCTGTATATCGGATCCGTAGAATACCGTTTTGATTCTGAAATTCCTGCGTAACGCCACTATTGCCCAAAGCCTGCTGGTTTGTGGCTCCAGGCGCGGAAAGCGAAGCCCACGTGTCAGAACCGGTCGGCAACAGCGAGAATTCCAGCGTTGAGAGCCGTGTCCATATCGGTGTATCGAGTCCAATTAATTTAAATTCATAGGAAAGTCCTTCTCGAAGTGAACTGATACCTCGTACATTGAAAATCTTAGCACCCCGCGCAGGTAGAACTAAGTTGGATGAGAAATCCGTGTAAGGTTTATCAGCCTCTAAGGTGACGATTTGACACTCTGGCAATCCTCCCCGTGTGGGTGTATACTGTGTGACACCTCTTTCAGTCGCAAACCAAATATCTTTATCGGAGGATTCAAGGATTTTTGAGATATTGTTATGTGCCCAACCGTTTTTTGTGGTTCGGTTGTGGAAGATTTGACCATCGTAGCGGACGGTACCGCCGCCCCTCGTTGCGAACCATATATTTCCGCGACTATCCTCTATGACATCGCGTACATTGTCCACCAAAAATCCATCTTCTTTTGTTGTGTAAGTCGTCAGGTTTTTCCCATCGTAGCGGACAGCCCCGCGAGACGTTGCGAGCCAAAGGATTCCTTCCTGAGAAGTCAGGGAGGCGTTTACTGTCCCGAGTTCATCAATAGCCTGAGTCTCAATTAACACCGTGCGGCGATATGTCCTAAGGGCATTTGAAAAGATGAAAGTGATATCTTCATTTCCTTCTGTTGGGTTTTGCCATACTGCAAGCGGGGCGGAAGTAGCCTCACCCTCGAGCTCGACCGGTTCACCGGTTTCAATGTTATTCCAGCGGATCAGTCTTCCTGTCACAGCATTGAAAAACCATTTACCCCGTGGTGTCGTTTTTAGCAGTGTTGTTGCCTTAAGGTTAAGCACATCCGGCTCAATAGGTCGCGCTGTAGATGCTGCGCGATCAATAGTCTTCGGGTAACGTTTCACGTTCCCGTTGCTAAAATGCACCCATAGCCTATCTTTAGCATCTCTGTATAAATCCGTAATAGCAACTGCGCCGGGTTCTATTTCTTGCACGCCTCCGACTCGTGAGATTTCCGCTGTTCTTTGAAAGAGAAGTCTCTGTGAACCATTTTCCTTAAGCCATAAAAGTCCTGTTGCGTCCGCTTTAAAAAGATGCCCGCCAAAAGCCAACCATACATGTTCACCGGCGGCAACAAGGACCTCCGTGTTGCTATCCGAGCGTTCCCCTCCGGGTCCGGTTTCTGTCCGAATAGAGATGGAGATTTGATGATCAAAACTTGCGTTCGCGTACCGGAAGAACATATATCGTGTAGAATTAAAACGAGATCTCGGTTGGTTTACGAACCAGATATCTCCACCGGCTTCAAATATTTTTACGATTTCAGACTGTGAACGTCCGCTCCTGGCGCGAGTGCCTCTCAAGTCTGGAGTAGCCCCGTTTTGGATCGGATCCAACCTTAATGCGTCTGTCTTGGTATCATAACGCGCCACACTCCCTGGAACGCTCAACCAGAGGTAGCCTCGGCTATCCTCATACATCGTGCGAATCCTTTTCGTGCCGAGTCCTGCATGTGTGCTCACTGCGGGTGTTGGTTCAAATGCTGTTACACCATTATTGTGTCCGAACCATAATTTACCATCAACCGCTTCAAAAATCGTCCGAACCTCGTCATTTCCAAGTTCGCTATTAATAGCGCTCGAAATTTCGGTGAGGTCTTTATCATATTGATGTATCTCACGTCCATCAGTAAACCATAGATTGCCTGATTTATTCTCAAGTTCAAGAAACCCGACCAGATTTCTGTGCCGCTGCAGCCGTGAACCATTCCACTCTCTTGTGGAGCGATTATCACTAAACCAGAGCCGATCTTTCGTATCAATTTGGATTAAGGCGCGCCTTCTTGTGACTGTGGGGCCGCCTCTTGGCGGTCTACGTTCCCTGGGTCCCGTACGAGTCCGAGTTGGGAGAATTTGTTCAAAACCTTTTCCATCAAACCGTAGGAGGAGATCGTTGCCACCGAACCAGAGGTCCCCGGAAGGGTCTTCGGCTATCGTCTCAATTGGCGCGTCAGCATTTAGGTCGGACATATCAGGCCGTGTGAATCCTGCATTCGGATGGATACGCGGTGTTTCGCGGTCTATTTCATCATCCGTATCACCTTCTTCACCGAGTGCTGTGCGGTTCCATGTATTCTCCCGGAAACTCAGAATTACGCCAGTTTTCTCATCTTCGCCTTCGCTTCCGCCGATCCAGAGCGTCCCATCTCTGCTTTGGAAAATAACGCTTATTGTCAAACTTGTGGAACGTATCAGATCCTCACCGATAATTTCATGCGGCTGCGCCTGTGGCAGTTTTTGTATCCCTTGCGCCACATACTTCGTTAGTACATGATTTTCACCGACCCATATATCGCCCTGCTGATCGGTGATGAGGGCATTCCCCATCCCGATAAAACTGACTGAATTGCCATCAAACCGACTGACCCTACCCGATCTTTCCGAAGATTTTCTTGACAGAAACCAGATGTGTCCCCATTTATCCTCAACGATTTGTTGCGTCTGTCCGAGCAGTGCCCCCGCTTCGACATCCTCAGAACTGTCGAGTGATCCAGCGTAGGGCTTAAAAGTGTTATCATAAAACCGACTTATGCCACCGCGATCGGAACCGAACCAGAGCACGCCTCGACTGTCTTGGAAAATGACAGGAACAATGGGACCTACCAATCCATCAGCAACAGTATAAGTTTGAATTTGTTCAGCCCTGGTGTTACCACATACAAAAAGTGCAGCAACAGTTATGCTCACGATTAAAATCAGATGTTTAACCGTAGTTTTCAGATTCCCGAAACTTGCTAAAAAGCCGTTAGTATGTATCATAATCTTTTTCTCGCCAGAGCCATTCCTCAAAGAGGTCGCTTGATGATTAATGCGCGAAATCCCGAATCCGTGAAATTGCTTCATTTATGACTTCATCTGGATAAGTTAAGGAAATTCTGCAGTACCCTTCACTCCACTGCCCATATCCGAGTCCGGGTGTTACGACAACGCCGACCTCCTCAAGCAGTGTTGTCGCAAAAGCACGACTTGAACCGTTGAAACGGGGTGGGACAGGTGCCCAGATGTACATCGTTGCCTTCGGTCTTTCGATTGCCCACCCGCTATTTGTGAGTGCATCCACCACCGTGTCTCGGCGTTTTTGATAAATCGCGTTTATCGCAGGCGTGATTTCGTCCGCTATTGAGAGTGCCTTTACACCAGCAAACTGAAGCGATCGGAGTGAACCGTTATCTATGTTATCCTTAACAGTTTTAACAGCGTTAACAGCGATTGGGTTACCAACGACAAATCCTAAACGCCATCCTGTCATATTAAACGCTTTACTCAATGAAAAGAATTCAACGGCGACTTCGGCAGCACCGTCTACTTGCAAAATACTTGGTGAACGATAACCGTCGTAGGTATTTTCGCTATAAGCGTTGTCGTGCGCGATAAGGATACTATTTTGTCGCCCAAATTCCACGGCGCGCTCGAAGAAATCGAGGTCGGCAGTGGCGGTCGTCGGGTTGTTTGGGTAATTGATCCAGAGGACTTTGGCGAGACGTTTTATCTCGTCTGGAATAGCGTCAAAGTCAACATAGAAATCGTTTTTTCGCAGTAGCGGTGCATAGTAGGTGGTCGCACTCGCAAAGACGTGCCCGATGTTATAAGTAGGGTAGCCTGGACTTGCAGCAATGCCAATGTCGCCAGGATTGAGTATTCCAAGTGCCAGTTTAACGATAGCATCCTTACTTCCGAGGGTAGTAGCGACCTGATCGTCAGATAGCGTAACGCCGTAACGATGTTGGTAAAAGTCGAGCACCGCCTGTGGAAAATCATCAACAGGGTTATCACATCCGTAGCGATGCCGGTCGGGGTCTTCAGTGTTTTGGATTGTGTGTACCAGCGTTTCAACAACCGGATCGGGTGTCGGGATATCTGGATCACCGATGCCGAGGCTGATGACATCAACACCTCGTGCTTTCGCTGCCTGCATTTTTTGACGCAAATCTACAAAGAGATAGGGTGGAAGTTTCTGTAACCGTTCCGAGATTGTAACCATATTTCTAATTTACCTTTTTAACAGTTCCCAGTTGTCAGAGGGAATAGTTATCAGTTATCGGTTGTCAGTTCCCTTCTTATGGCAGCCGCTTTTCTGATAACCGCCACAAATCGACTCTTAACTGACGACTGAAAGATTTTTTTCGGCGAAAAAAATCGTACTGACGACTGACAACTATTTAAGATGAAGGATTGCCTGTTGTGCCTCACTGAGGCTCTCCATAACGTTTGGACTAAAATGCAAACCTTGACCGCCCCAATCTGGCATATAACCGATACTATAACAGTAATAGAGCGTCCGCCGCGGTTTGCCTGAGAGATTGATGACGGATCCGTGTGTCAATGCCTCTGTAAAGATGATCGCGTCCCCTGCTTTCGCGGGAATCGGTGTCAGCACAGGATTTTCATCTGGGTGGCCTCCCCAAGGTTTGGGGAAATTGCTTTTATGTGCCCCCGGTATCACAGCGAAACAGCCGTCCTCCACATCGCAATCTAACATCGGAAAAACAGCCTTTGTCAAGCTCGAAACCATCTCTCCATTTTTGCAGTGGTATTGACATTTCGGAATAATCGGCGTGCCGTGCATGTGCAAACCTGTATAACCGCCGCCCCATCGGTAAATCGTGTAGGTATGATTGAGGCGGTAGGGACCACTGGTTACGCCTTGAATCACCTCTAACACCTCTGGAATATCAATCAGCGCGTTAAAGACGCTGTCCGCTTCCATGATATTGGAGATGTAGAGTTCCTTTTCCGTCCGCTCCGTTCCAAGACACAACGGTGATGGATAGTCTTCGGGAGGCATATTTTCGTACTGATCCAGCACAGCATTGCATGCGTTGACCACTTCTTGTGGAATCACACCCTTCAGCACGATAAAACCTTGCAGGTCGAATAGATATTTTTGTTCGTCTGTCATTTTTTTCCTATGGACCTCCGATAAAGAAGTTGCCGTAGGGGTTGGGTTTCCGAACCTGTGCGGGCGAGGCGACCTCGCCCCTACGGTTACTGGTTACTGGTTACTGGTCACTATTTCATATTTGAGAATTGTTCCGTTTTGACCAACCACCCAACCGCTGTTTGTGCTACTTATGTAGATAGATTTCAGATCCGTTCGGGTATCTGTCCCCTGAGGTCTCCAGTTTTGACCGCCATCCTTTGTATGGAGGACAAGTCCCTCTTTTCCAACAATCCAACCTTCTATTTCAGAGATAAAAAACACATCGTCAAGAAAGTTTTTCGTATGACTCTCTTGGCGAACCCAAGTTTTTCCGCTATCAGCTGTGTGGAATATCCGTCCACCGATACCGACAATCCACCCTATGTCTGAGGAAACAAAGTAGACAGCATCAAGCCAGATATTCTCACCTTCATTCAATTTTGAAAGTTGTCGGCTCAGTTTTGAAAGTTTCCACGTTTGTCCACCATCAACTGTGTGTAGAACCGTTCCAAAGAGACCGACCGCCCAACCCACCTTCTTTGAAGCAAAGTGAATGTCAAAGAGGTGCCAGTTTGTTCCACTCCGCTGCCGTTTCCATGTCTTTCCGGCGTTATCTGTGTGTATAATTTCGCCGCCGGTCCCGACGCACCAGCCAGTCTTTTCATCCACAAAAAAGACACCAAGTAAATCCTGCTGCGTTCCTGAAGTTTGGCGTTCCCACACAACGCCACCATTTGTGGTTTGCAAAACGACACCGGCTTCAGCGACTGCCCACCCCTTTTGTGGGGATACAAAATGAGCGGCACCGAAACACTCAGTCGTACGGCTGTCTTGCGGGTTCCATACGCCCCCGCCATCCTCAGTGCGTAGGATAGCCCCGCGATCCCCAACAACGTATCCTTCTTCCGAGGAAACCGCACAGACCCCTACTAAGAGATGACTCGGACTCGATTGTGCTTCCCATGTTACGCCACCGTTGCGCGTGTGAAGAATCGTGCCATTTTCACCGACCACCCAACCGAGTTGTTTCGAGACAAAGTCAACACCCAGTAAAACAGCGTCAGCACTGTTGTGGAAGCGGGGACCGCCGCGTTGATGTTTCCATTTTCCTTTTCCACCGGACGCGGTATGCAGAATCACACCTAAGTCGCCAACAATCCACCCGTTTTGTGTATCCGTGAAGTCAATATCATAAAGCGTAAATGTGTGCAGCGGCTCTTTTCCGAGGTACTCCGGTTGTTCATAACTCGTCTTATGGCGTTGATTGCTTCCATCTGTGATGAATTGCCATGTTTTTCCGCCATCAGTTGTCGCGTAGACACTCCGTCGATCCCCCACAACCCAACCGATCTGTTTGTCTACGAAGTGAACACTGAACAGCGCGGCTTCTGTCGCGTATTGTTCTTCCCAAGTGGCACCGCCATCGGTTGTTCGATAGATGTAACCCGCGTTCTTTCCTGCCACCGTGTTTCGATAGGTGATAATCCAACCCTGATTTTCGTCTACGAAGTAAATCCCTTTCAATGACTTTTTAGCGAATACAGTTTCGTCAATTTTGGTAAATGTGTGTCCGCCATCGGTTGATTTGAGCAGTGTCCCCCAATCCCCAACAATCCAACCGGCAGCTTCCGCTATAAAAAAATCGTGGAGGTTATTTTCTGTATCTGTTTCGATAGGTTTCCACGTTTTCCCACCATCGGAGGTGTGGATGAGCACACCACTCTCGCCAAGGCACCATCCTTCTAACTCAGAACGGAAATAGACTTTTCGCAAAGGTTTACCGAAAACGCTACTGCTTTGTCTGTGCCATGTTTTCCCGCCATCCGCTGTGTGGATGATAAGGCTTTCCGCACCCTCTTCAGCGTCTAAACCTGGAATTATGTCCACAGCGTTACCCACTGCCCACCCCAGATTTTCGTTTACAAAGTGGACATCATAGAGGTGCGAGCTCCAATCGCCTTCCATGACGGTTTTCCATTCGTACCGGATATGTTTTTTAGACGTTGTATCCCCACATCCGTTTATAACAATGATGAGGACGACAAGCAGAGAGAGGACTTGTAAACGACGCTGCAACATCCAATTAGGCGTGCTTTTGAGAATGAAAAAGGACTTCGCTGACATCATGCAATCCTTTGGGGGCATCGACGACCCATCTCGCTGCGCGAATCGCACCCTTGGCGAATGCCTCGGGACTGTGCGCGCGGTGAACGACACTTAATTGTTCACCCTCAGTCGCAAATAGCACGGTATGATCACCGGCAATATCACCACCCCGCACAGCATGGATGCCAATCTGTTTCTTCGGTCTTGCACCAACGATGCCGTGGCGACCGTAAACACCTACCTCATCTAAATCACGCCCCAATGCCGTGGCGACTGTTTCGGCTAATCGCAGTGCGGTGCCGCTCGGCGAATCTGCTTTGTGGTTGTGATGCGCCTCTATAACCTCAATATCGTAATCGTCTCCAAGGGCTTTAGCAATCAATTCAAGTGCTTGGATCATCACATTGACACCGAGACTCATGTTTGGTGCCATCACGCATCGAATTTGAGATGCAAGCTCCTTGACAGTCGCAAGTTCATCTACGTTAAATCCAGTTGTCGCAATTATCATCGCTTTATCTGCATCAACAACCTGCCTGAGATGCTGTAACGTTGCTTCGGGTTTTGAGAACTCAATAACGACATCTGCATCTTCAAGTATATCGTCAAGTTCGCCTGCGATAGCTACACCGATTTCTCCGATACCTGCGACAACACCGGCATCACTACCAATTTGTGGGTGTTCGGCGTATTCAATTGCCCCAACAATTTCCATATCGGTTTGTTGGGTAACGCCTTGGATAATAAGCCGTCCCATACGGCCGCATGCCCCATTAATAATTACACGGATCATCTTTTAAATTTTCCTTGCGTAAATTCTCCTTGCGGTTAAATGACCTGGATTTGAACTTCGACGGTTTTTGATATAGATCCGCCTTCCATTACATTACAGGCTACGTTTTCGGTATTATTAGAATAGCGGTCAGCCATTGGCAATCGGTTTCTATCAATAAAGAGGGTGCTGTTAAACGAAAACCTCTTTGCTGAAAACTGAGAGCGGAGCGACCTGACTGCTGATGGCTATTTCAACGTAAACAGATACGCCAAAAGATCATGCATCTGCTTCACTGAAAGGATATCTGCATAATTTTCAGGCATAACACCAGTTTTAGGGACGCGGCTCGCCTGTAAATCCTTTTTGATAGGTCGTCCATAAAGGAAACGTGGGTATTTCACATTCTTGCGAAAATGTATCTCTCGAATGTTAGTTTACCAAAAATCCAATTTTATGTAAACCGTCATTTTTTTGGCAGGACGATCGCTTTTTAGCTATAGCAAATGTAAGCACGATTGGGGAAACGGCACAAGCGGTAGTTTCAACCTTTTTCTAATCTCGCCTGCTCTCCTGCGTGGTAAGAACTCCGAACCAGTGGCCCCGATTCTACATGCCGAAATCCCATTTCTCTCCCCACCTCTTTGAGCTCGTCAAATTCTTCGGGCGTATAGTAACGTTGAATCGGCAAGTGGCGTGAAGAGGGTGAGAGGTATTGTCCTATGGTTAGAATATCGCATCCAGTGTCGCGAATGTCCTGCATTGTTTCCAAAAGTTCCGTCACAGTTTCCCCTAAGCCCACCATAAGTCCGGACTTCGTGAGCATCCGGGCATCAAGCTGCTTGCTGACCTGAAGGAGTGTGAGGGTTTGCTGATAATTCGCATAAGGACGCACACGGCGGTAGAGACGCGAGACTGTCTCCGTATTGTGATTCAGGACTTCCGGCCGTGCTTGCACGATGACTTCAAGGGCATCCCAATTCCCTTCAAGGTCCGGGATAAGCACTTCCACTGTACATCCGGGGCGATGTTTCCGCGCTTCGGCGATGCATTCAGCAAAGACGCTGGCACCACCATCAGTAAGATCGTCACGATTGACTGAGGTAATAACAATGTGTTTTAGTTTTAGGTAACCGACTGCTTCTCCGAGGCGTCTCGGTTCATCAGTATCAACTCTGCCGCCGGGGGCCCCTTTTTTCACAGCACAAAACATGCATCGGCGCGTACAGACATCGCCTAATATCATAAAGGTCGCGGTACGGCTGTTCCAACACTCTCCAATATTGGGACATCGCGCCTCTTCACAAACGGTGTGGAGTTGCAAATCCCGCATGAGTTTTTTCAGTTCAGCGTAGTTCCCCCCCCCCGGCATTCGCGCCTTAATCCACGACGGATGACGATGGTGTTCTATTTTTGCGTCAACTATCGGAAGCGTCTTTAGCATTTTTCCGCATCCATATTATTATCTATAGGTGGCGGGAGAGGGTGGGAGTCGAACCCACCTATCCACTTGCATGGACAAGCCGGTTTTGAAGACCGGTAGGGCCACCGGACCCTATCCTCCCCCATAATTACAACACGGTTATGTTTGCGACTGCCGCGGGTGTAATCTTCGGACGTTGTCATCTCGAACTGTGAGATTCTGGCTGTCACAGTACTCTAAAAACGGCACTGCATATTTTCGTGAGGTTTGCGCGGCTTCACGGAATTCAGCAACCGTTATCGTCTCATTCTCACGAAGGTGAGCAATTAATAAATCACTAACTTTCTCAAAAACGGTTCTATGGATGAAAAAGTTATCTGCTATTTTGATGAATTGCCCCAAGTTTAGAAGAGCAAAAAACGTGGATTCAAGTACCTTCGGCGTGTATTCTGGCAATAGCGTATTGAGTTCACTGAGGGCGGGTGCGTTCATACCCGCCTCCAAGAATAATTTCTCCAGCGTCTCTTTTGCTGTCTCCTCTTCTTGGGAAAACTGAATCTCGTGGGATGCCAAACGGAGTAGATTTCCCTCCGTAACAAGCAGACGTTCAGTAATGAGTTGGTTTTCAAGTTTCTCAAAACCGAGTTCATCTATGTTGAGGTCTCGGCGCAGTTGCGATGCGTTTTGACCCGCAAGAAGCGGCTGCGCCTCATGAAACGCTGCCAATGCGTCTACTACTTTTTCTTTAGCCGCTGATGTCCGTGCTGCATCGGAAACGAGGGGTGTCCGCCCCGATTTATCCCAACGGACAATCTTCTCTTCAGTTTCGAGCCTATTTAAGAGGGTTTTTACATCCGTTTTGGAATGCGGGAGATAGTAAGAAAGAAACGATTCTGGGACGCAAAGGGTTTCGCTATTTACCAATACGGTGTTAACTATCTCAGAGTCATCGGCTTCCTCCCATTGTGCTAAAGTGGCAATGGTTTCAGGCGTGAACCGCTTATGTTTTGGAGCAAATGGATTAATAACCTCGCCGCCACCCACTGTATGTTGTGCTGAGAAATCGCGTAAAATGATTCGGTCGCCTCTAAACGTTAAAATCGGTTGCTCTAAACGGAGCTGGACTTGCACATTGTCCCCGGGCAGAATTGCCTCATCGACGAGTAGAATCAGTCTGCAAAATATTTCACGGGTACCGAGATACACCCGAAAACGGCTCCAATGTTCAATGAGCCTCGGAAATGAGGACAGCACCTGCAAAGACACATCTATGTTATCAGTCACCTGAGAATATTCAATCGGGCAGAGGACATCACCGCGTTGCATATCCTGCACAGAAGTACCAGAGAGATTCAGAGCCGTTCTCTGTCCGGCTTGCGCGACCGTTGCGGGTTCATTGTGGACCTGTATGCCGCGTACCCGAATGACATCTCCTTGCGGAAGAATTACCATTCGTTGTTCCCGATTGATTGATCCACCGATGAGGGTCCCGGTCACAACAACGCCGAATCCTTGGACAGTAAAAACCCGATCAACGTAGAGCCTTGGGATACCGTCATGCTCCTCCGATTTTGTCGCAAGTGCTACCTGTTCGACAATCGTCTGCTTTAGTGTTTCAATCCCGGCGCCAGTTATTGCTGAGACACTCACAGTCGGAATCCCTTCGAGACTTGTACCGACAAGCATCTCCTGTGTCATTTCGGTTGCTTCCGCCAATTCATCAGCGGTTGCCAAGTCAGATTTTGTCATGACGAGGATACCGTTTGAAATGCCGAGCAAATCTAAGATCGCCAAGTGTTCAAGCGTCTGCTCTTGCACCCCCTCTTTAGCATCAACGACAAAAAGGACGATATCCATTCCGTAGGCACCGGAAAGCATACTTCGGATAAATTTCTCGTGTCCCGGTACATCGACAATACCCGCGCGCGAATTATCAGGAAGGTCAAAATAGGCAAAACCTAACTCAATAGACAAACCGCGCTCACGTTCCTCCTTGAGCCGGTCTGTCTCCATTCCCGTGAGTGTGCCGACGAGTGCGGTTTTCCCATGGTCAACATGGCCTGCTGTTCCGATGATAAGGTGGCGACTCTCTTGATGCATGCGTTAATTCCGATGGTTTACTCAGACTTTCACATTAAGGGCTCACATGGATGAGTTTGCCTATCCGATTGAATCTAACGTTCCGTACCAATTTCCACACTTCCCACACTTTCGCTGGACGCGCGTCAAATGACCAGTACACCATAAACGCTTGACCTTTAATGTCGTTAATATCTACGGGGCCCCATGAACGGCTATCACTACTCTGGTCCCGGTTGTCGCCCATCGCGAAAACTTTGCCTTTCGGGACAGTAAACGGTTTACCTTCAGGAAACTTTCGCCTGAATTGACTTGTGGTGAGCGTATAATCGAAAAAGGCTTCAGTATCTGGTAGATATTCTGGATTCCGGAACGGCGGAAAATCGCCTCCTGTTTTGAAGTGGCTGAAGCGCATATGTTTTGCATAGTAGCTGTCGTCAACGGCTGCCCCATTTACATAAAGTGTATTTCCGCGTGTTTCGATAGTGTCCCCTTCAACGGCTACAATGCGTTTGATGAAATTCCGTTCCCGGTCATGTGGTGGGATAAAAACGAAAACATCACCACGGGCAGGTTTATGGAAATTGAGAACTTTTATATCTGTGCCGGGGATTGTAATACCGTAGATAAACTTACAGACCAGAATCCGGTCCCCGATAAGGAGCGTATCTTCCATTGAACCAGACGGAATTTTGAACGCTTCAACAACGAAAGGACGTATGAACCCGAAAACGAGAATAAGTGCTACAACAATGACTTGGGAATATTCCCAGACGATGGTTTTCCGAAACTTCTGCCATTTCGATAATTGGGTGTCGTTATCATTCATCTTAAGAAACTGTGGCAAAACGGTATCTCCTTATTTTTCTTATTCATCCGTTGCGAGCATTGCTGTAAACGCTTCTTGCGGTACGTCCACTCTACCAATCTGTTTAAGCCGTTTTTTACCCTCTTTCTGCTTCTCCAACAATTTCCGTTTTCGCGATACATCACCACCGTAACATTTCGCCGTAACGTTTTTTCGGAGTGCCCGAACCGTTTCACGGGCGACAATTTTGTTACCAATCGCTGCTTGAACCGGCACTTCAAACATCTGGCGAGGGATCAGCTCTTTGAGTTTGCTAACTAACGCTTTCCCACGCGTTTCTGCTGTATTGAGAGGCAAGATCGTCGAAAGTGCGTCCACGGGATCACCGTTAAGTAGCACATCCAATTTCACTAACTTTTCGGTTTTGTATTCGCCGATGTCGTATTCTAACGAGCCGTATCCACGGGTCAGCGACTTAAGTTTCGGATAGAAATCCATCAACATTTCGCTGAGCGGAAGTTCGTAAAGCAATTGCACGCGTGCCGCGTCCAATTGGTTCATCCGCTTATATACACCCCGACGCTTCTGACAAAGTTCCATCGCATTTCCGATATAGTCGCGCGGCACGATGATGTCAATATTGACATACGGTTCCTCAATTCGTTCGATATTATTTGGTTCAGGGAGATGTGCCGGGTTATCAACGTATACATCCTCACCCGTTTTCAGATGAACTCGGTACATGACACTCGGAGCCGTCCGGACAAGTGCAAGTCCAAATTCCCGTTCAAGACGTTCATGGATGATCTCCATGTGGAGCAATCCGAGAAAACCACACCGAAACCCGAAGCCGAGCGCGATGGAGGTTTCAGGTTCAAAATTAAAAGAGGAATCGTTCAGGCGGAGTTTATCAAGTGCCTCTCGCAGCGCATGAAATTGATGTGTGTCTGCTGGATACAAGCCGCTGAACACAAGGGGTTTCATCTCGCGATAGCCGGGCAACGGTGTTTCAGTCGGTCTCACGTGATCTGTGATGGTATCGCCGATTTTCGCCTTGTCAATTTCTCGGATGCCAGCAATCAGGTATCCGACACCTCCGGTGCGTAGTTCTGGAGTCGGTTGCATCTCTGGTGTGAAGATGCCGACTTCCTCAACCTCATAGGAGCGTTTTGTCTCCATGAGCCGAATTTTTTCCCCGGGTTTCACGCTGCCATCAAAGATACGGGTGTACATAATAACACCGCGATAGTTATCATAGACCGAATCAAGCACAAGTGCTTTCAACGGTGCTTCAGTTTCGCCTATAGGGGCAGGAATCCGATTGACGATTGCCTCCAATATCGCAGGGATACCGATGCCCATTTTCGCACTCACGAGAAGCGCGTCGTCTGCCGGGATACCTACGACTTCTTCTATCTGTCGTCTGGCTTCATCCGGCCGCGCCGTTGGTAAATCAATCTTATTGACAACTGGAATAATCTCAAGATCGTTGTTAATAGCGAGATAAGCGTTTGCTAAAGTTTGTGCTTCAACCCCTTGGGCGGCATCCACAATTAAAATCGCGCCCTCACACGCCGCGAGGCTCCGTGAGACCTCATACGTAAAATCGACGTGTCCGGGGGTATCAATCAAGTTGAGTTCGTAGCGGTTTCCGTCTGGAGCGGGATAGTGCAATTTAACAGCGGTGGCTTTAATGGTAATACCACGCTCACGTTCGAGATCCATTAAATCCAGCACCTGTTCCCGCATATCGCGCTCGGTGAGCGTATTGGTATGCTCGAGCAGCCTATCGCTCAGTGTGCTTTTCCCGTGGTCAATGTGTCCTAAAATACAGAAATTCCGTATGTTTTCAAGATTCGTTGGCATAATATATATAGTATATCACAATCTTTACTCAATTGTCTATAAAATATCATTTTTAGTTAGAGCTACTTAGCTTTCGGATAAAAAAGAAAACGTCCCCTGATAAGGGGGATTTAGGGGGAAGTCATATTGAGTAAAACATAGAAATGTTGTAAAATAGTGGAATAAAAAGCGATATTTTATGTCCCTTTATTTTATGAAAGGTGCTCTTATGACAACTGAATCTGAAAAGTCTCCGAGATACAACGGTATTCCGAAACAGGTCTCACGTAAGGATTTTAATCACTATATCTTACCGCATCTGAAGAAACGTATCAAAGGTCCAAAGCCGAAACTTTCTTTCTACAAGATATTCAACTACATTCTCTATGTTTTACATACCGGTATTCAATGGGAGCAACTCCGAACCCGGCGGAATGAACTCCATTGGTCTAACGTCTATAAGTGGCATAATAGATGGTCAAAAGATGGTTCCTATGAGAACCTTTTTCAGGCATCTGTCATCCACTTACTTGATACCGATGAACTTGACACGACACGTCTTCACGGAGATGGCTCAAACACCGTCGTGAAAAAGGGGGTGACGGTATCGGTTACTCGGGACACAAACATCAGAAAGGCGAAAAAGAGGTGACGATTACCGATAATCATGGGTTCATCATAGGCCCGATAACGATGAAACCCGTCAACGCACATGATACAACGATTTTGCCCGAAGCCTTCGGCGAGGTCATCGCCTTTAGTCAACGCATTGGTATGGATCTTTCGGGTTCGGCTCTCACCCTTGATTCTGCCTTTGATTCTAAGACGAATCATCAGTTGATTAGAAAACACGGATTGAAACCTGTCATCTATCCCAACCGGCGGAATGCTAAGGAACCCATCGTCATTGCGCGTAAGTTCCGCTGGTTTGACAAGGAGATATACAAAGACCGATATAAAGTCGAGCGAACTTTCGGGTGGCAAGATACTTATAGAAGACTTGCCTTGAGTTATGATAAACTCAAAGAGACCCGTCTGGGGTTTCGTCATCTCGCATATTCAATGATTAACTTTCGTATCACTTTCAACCATTCATAACGCGTACTCGCTATGAGTTCACTATCAACGGGTTAAAATAATAACCGATTTCAACGAAAAAATCAAATCAAAACATCAAAGCGGAATATCCCTTGATTTCCAGTATAATTTGCGTTAGACTCTAAGATTAGGAGTAGAACGAACATCTCTATGGATACCCCTGAAAACATCAATAAAGAAATTTATCGCCTTGCTCTTCCGAATATCGTCAGCAATTTTTCTATCCCGCTTTTGGGGGCGGTGGATACGGCATTGATGGGACGGTTGGAATCCGAATATTATCTCGGTGCTGTCGGCATCGGTGGTATTATCTTCAGTTTCATCTATTGGGGTTTCGGGTTTCTCAGAATGGCAACGACAGGACTCACAGCGCAAGCCTTCGGCGAAAAAGACCTCTCAGAATGCGGACGTTTGCTACTGAGAGCGGTATGCATCGGCATCACGTCAAGTCTGTTCCTCTTTATCTGCCAGTGGCAGCTGATTGACCTCAGCTTCCTTCTCATTAATGCAAGTCCGGAAGTAGAACACCATGCCCGTGCCTATTTTCATATCCGTCTCTATGCTGCGCCTGCAACATTGTGCCTGCACGCCTTTCACGGTGTCTTTTTGGGGTTACAGAATGCCCGGTATCCAATGCTACTGACGATTGTGGTGAACCTCGTCAATATCGCTCTGAATCTGGTGTTTGTGCGGTTGTTCGGTATGAAGGTTGAGGGTGTCGCTTTGGCGACTGTCATTGCGCAGTATGTCGGATTATTTTTGGCAATTCTATTTTTTTCGAGATACTATCGCGGTATTTTGCCAGCATGGGATTTCCGAGAAATCTTCGCACTTTCCCGGCTCAAGCGATTCCTTAACATTAGCGGCGATATCTTCATCAGAACCTGTTTGCTCGTGTTTAGCCATGCCGTGTTCACAGCAAAGTCCGCTGCTTTGAGTGATGCTGTCCTTGCTATCAACACAATCCTACTTCAGTTTATCAATCTCATGTCCTATGCGATTGATGGACTCGCTTTTGCAGCGGAGAGTCTCATCGGTAAGTACAAAGGCGCGCGGGATATGTCGAATCTTAAAGGAACAACGCGTCACATTTTCTTTTGGTCATTTCTGTTTGGTGGTTTGATTATGTTAATTTTCCTGTTATTTGGGGCGCGATTACTGCATCTCTTCACGGATCAGATGCCGCTGATTGCCCAAGCGAAACCGTATCTCATCTGGATAATTGTCGCGCCTATTGTCAACGTCGCTGCCTATATTTGGGACGGTATTTTTCTCGGCGCGACTGCTTCCAAAGCACTGCGGAATTCTGTGATGCTGTCAACCCTGCTCTTTTTAGGCGCAGTCTATCTGCTGATGCCTTTTGGCAATCACGGTTTGTGGGGCGCATTGACCGTACTTCTGGTGGCGCGCGGTGTATCGCTAACGGTGTTGGCACCGAAATACCTGTTTAGGCAGGACACGTCTGGTTCCTGATAACCGATAACTCAACGCTTCTGTAAAAAACTTGAAACCTATTACAATATGTGCTAAATTAAAAAATATCATACGCTATAAGGAGAACAACATACAATGCCAAAATTTGGTGTCAATTTATTGCTCTGGGCAGATAAGTTTGACAGAGAAACTGCAGATCTGATTCCGAAAGTCGCCGAAATGGGTTTTGATGGTGTCGAAATCCCTATCTTTGACCCTGATACGGTGGACATCCCTTACACACAAGCGTTACTGAAGGATACCGGTTTAGAAACCATCGGGTGTAATATCATGGGCGGGGATAGGAATCCGATTGACGAAGATCCGGCGATTCGCGAGAACGCAAAGACCTATCTCAAGCGTTGTTGTGAAATTATTGCTGAATTCGGTGCCGATACGCTCGTTGGGCCGATGTACAGTGCCGTCGGTAAACTCGTGGGGCGCGGTCGAAACGAACAGGAATGGGACTGGTGCGTTGAAGGTATACAAGAGGTCGCCGAATTCAGTGGGAAACATGGTGTCACCCTTGCCAGTGAACCGCTCAACCGGTTTGAAACCTATTTCGTCAATATCGCCGAAGACGCTGTTAAACTTTGTGAAGCGGTGGATAGTCCGTATTTCAAGGTACATCTGGACACATTCCACATGAACATTGAAGAAAAGAATCAGGCAGATGCTATTATTGCAACTGGCGATTTCTTGCATCACATGCACTGTTGTGAAAACGATCGTGGTACGCCCGGCACAGGGCTTGTCGATTGGGATGGCGTTTTTGGGGCGTTGGCAAAGGTTAACTATGACAAATGGCTCGTGATTGAATCGTTCACGCCGGCTGTCAAGGAAATCGCCGCTGCGACATGTATCTGGCGTGACATCGCACCGAGTGCCGAGAGCCTCGCAACAGACGGTCTCGCCTTCCTTAAACAGAAAGCAGCCGAATACCTATAAAAGGATAAACTATATCAAGAGCGGAGGGATTGAGATGCGTTGCATTAAATTGATTGGGCTGTTCTGCACAATATTTTTTGCTATCTTTATAACAGGCGATGTTGTGGCACAGCAGACAACGGCAGATGGAACAGAGACTAACACCCCGCCGGAATCACGATTTCTCAGCAATAGTCGACAACTCACTTATGACGGGAAGCGCGCAGGGGAAGGCTATTTCTCTGAAGACGGCAACGCGCTCATCTTCCAAAGTGAACGTGAACCGGATAACCCGTTCTATCAGATTTATCTGCTAAATCTGCTGACGGGTGATACGCATCGCGTCTCAACCGGTATCGGGAAAACAACTTGTGCCTTCTTCCGGCCGGGGACCGATGAGGTGCTTTACGCCTCGACACACCACGACGCTTTCGCGAAAGCAAAGCAGGAAGAAGAATTGCAGTTCCGAGCTTCTGGACAAGAGCGTCGCTACAGTTGGGATTACGATGCAGCGATGGACATCTTCTCGGCACATCGGGATGGCAGCAACCTCAAGCGACTGACAGATGCACCCGGTTATGATGCTGAAGCCTCATATTCGCCTGACGGCAAGCGCATCGTTTTCTGTTCACTTCGAGACGCATATCCTAAAGATCAACTCGCTCCGAAGGCCCTGAAGCAGCTTGAAGTTGACCCCGCCTATTTCGGCGAAATCTATATCATGAATGCCGACGGGTCAGATCAGACCCGGTTGACGAACTCACCGGGCTACGATGGCGGTCCCTTCTTTACACCCGATGGGCGGCACATCGTCTGGCGGCACTTCACACCCGACGGCAGCCAAGCGGACATCTATACGATGCAGATAGATGGCTCCAATGTGCGACGACTGACCGATTTCAAAAGTATGTCGTGGGCACCCTACTTCCATCCGAGTGGTGCTTACGTCATCTTCGCTTCCAACAAACTCGGTTTTTCCAATTTTGAGTTATACCTTGTTGATGGCAGAGGTAGACATGAGCCTGTTCGCGTTACTTCAACCGACGGTTTTGATGGACTCCCTGTCTTTTCACCGGATGGGAACCGGCTATGTTGGACCTCAAATCGAAACAGTCAAGGGGTTTCGCAACTCTATCTTGCAGACTGGAATCACCAAGCTGCACTTGAAGCAATCTCTTTAGCTCCGAGATCGCATAACGCGCCAATACCGGTTTTCAATTCACAAGCACAGGACGGCACGCATGTGCATACGTCACCGACGACAACGAAAATTAGCATCCAGCAGCGTGTAGAATTTCTCGCGTCTGACGAACTGCAAGGCAGGATGACCGGCACCGAAGGCGCGAAACGCGCAGCGGAACACATCGCCACGCAGTTCTCACAACTTAGGCTCAATCCTATTGGCGATGAGGCAAGTTACTTCCAAGCATTTGAATTCACCGCGGGAAGACGCATTATAGCGGAGGAGAACCGCTTTCATATCACACGCCAGATGCACAGTTCCGAGCAGGTGATGGAATTCAGTGTGGAACGCGACTTTCAACCGCTCTCTTTCTCGCGGAACGGTGTTGTTGAGGGTGAAGTGGTTTTTGTCGGGTATGGCTTGACCGTCCCCGGTGAGTTAGGTGAGGGCTATGATGCTTATGCGGGTCTGGACGTGAAAGACAAAATCGTTGTCGCGCTTCGCTATGTGCCTGAAGGCGTTGAACCTGAACGCCGCCAGCAATTGAATCGGTATGCCGGACTCCGCTACAAAGCGATGCAAGCACGGGAACAGGGCGCACAAGCGTTTTTCGTTGTTGCCGGTCCGAATTCCCCGAACACGGGCAAGTTAATTCCGCTTGATTTCGATAGCAGCCTCGCGGATTCTGGGATTGTCGCGGCATCCATAAGCGACACTGTGGCGAACGCACTCTTCGCACCCTCCGGTAAAAATCTGAAAGATGTTCAATCTGGACTGGATACGGAAAATCCACACTTTCTCGGACAATTTCCGTTGCCCGGTGTCAAAGTCAAAATCGTGGTTTCGGTTGAGAAAGTTAAGAAAACCGATCAAAATGTGGTCGCACTGCTGCCACCCCCGGAATTAACAGACGACACTGAGTATGTTATTGTCGGTGCACACTATGACCATATCGGTCATGGTGAAATTGGTTCACTTGCACGGAAAGGTGAAGAGGGTCAGATTCACAACGGCGCGGATGATAACGCCTCCGGCACTGCTGTCGTTCTGGAATTGGCGACCACGCTGAGTGAGGCGTACCAGAAATACCCCGAAAAGTTCCGCAGGGGGATCATTTTCGCGCTCTGGTCGGGTGAGGAACTCGGACTCATTGGTTCTACGCACTTTGTCAACGATCCGATTATCCCTCTAAAAAAGGTGGCGGCGTATGTCAACTTTGATATGGTCGGACGGCTCCGTGAAAATAAACTGATCTTGCAAGGTGTCGGTTCATCTGCTGTGTGGACAAAGTTGATTGAAAAGCGGAACATTCCCATCGGTTTTAATCTGACGCTCCAAGAAGACCCTTATCTGCCAACAGACGTGACTGCTTTCTATCCGAAAGAGGTGCCAGTACTCAGTTTCTTTACAGGTGGACATGAAGATTACAATCGCCCAACGGACGACGCAGAGACGCTTAACTTTAGTGGCATAGCGCGGATTTCAGACTTTGCACACGGTATCGTTTTAGACTTAGTCAGTGCTGATGAACGTCCGGAGTACGTCCGAGTGGAACGGAGTCAATCAGAGGAAGGGAGTCGTGATACGCTCCGTGCATATCTTGGGACGATCCCCGACTATACTACGGAAGGCACGGGTGTTAAACTCTCTGGTGTTCGTGCGGGTGGTCCCGCCGATAAAGCTGGTTTAGAAGGTGGCGATGTTATCGTCGAGTTTGGTGGACAGGAGATTACCAATATCTACGACTACACTTATGCACTTGACGCTGTGAAGATTGGCGAACCTGTCGAAGTTGTTGTGCTACGCGAGGGAAAACGCGTAAAATTGACAGTTACACCTGAAGCACGGAATTAAGTTAGGACTTACGCATTTTTTCATTAACGCTGGACCACACCAAGTTGGTACTACTATAATAGTATCATAAGACCTTATGATGGCTGGGATGCTGATGTTTATTAGCTTCCCAGTTACGTTTATGAGCGGGTTGCCTTGGATTTGCGAGCATCTGCTTCGAGAAATGCTGCACTCGGGGATAAAAGTGCCTAAAGTATAGGAAAACCGGGAACGATTATCTTGACAAAGGGGCTTGACGTATGTTAGACTCTCTGACATACGTTGGATGCGTGTGCCTCTGATGGGGCATCGGTGTCCGAAGAGGAGGATGCATGTTCATAGAACGCGACCTTCGGGAACTGTCAAATGTTTCAAACATCCACTTCCCCGATAGGAGCACGAAATGGTTGCTCCGCCAGCGCGAACACCTCCAGGCGTTGCTGAGAATGTGTGGGAGTGAGATCGCTGATGCTCTTGATTTTGAGCACGTCGAGCAACTCAATCGGAGTTTCATCTCCGATGAACTACGGCCCCAAGAATCCGATATGGTCTTCAGGGTGCCGTTTCGGTCACCGACGCAAACGTGTCAGGAAGTCATCGTCTATCTGCTCATAGAGCATCAATCCACCGTTGACCCGTCCATGGGGCTTCGGCTGCTCTCTTACATGACACAGATATGGATGGAGGAGCGACGGGAGTGGCAGGACAAGAAACATCCGCAGGGCGAGTGGCGGTTGACCCCTATTCTACCGATCGTCTTTTACACCGGGCAGGGAGAATGGAAAGCCCCGCTATCACTGACTGCTCTCATGGACATCCCGGAAATCCTCACACGCTTCGTCCCGAGTTTCGACACCTTGCTCCTCGATGTCAAAGCGACAGCCTCTGACGAACTGACTGAAACGGGGCACGCTTTGGGATGGTTATTGACAGTCCTACAGCACGAGAAATCCGAGGCACCCGTTATGCAGCAAGCACTCCTTGACGCTTTAGAAGGGCTGAGGGACTTGCAGACACACGACGCAGCGCAGTATACGCGCGCAATATTGTATCTCTTTCTCCTCATCTTACACCGCAGAGACGCAGCGGAACATCAAAACCTACTTCGTATCCTCACGCAAGAGAATACACAGAATCAGGAGATCGTCAACATGGCAGCATCTATCATTGAAATCAGTGAACAACGTGGACTTCAACAAGGCATCAAGCAAGGGATAGAGCAAGGGATAGAGCAAGGGATAGAGCAAGGAGAGATCCGTGGCAAACAAGAGGCACTCCTGAAACTGCTACACCACCGTTTTCAGAGTGTTCCCGATGCGGTTCTCACGCGGGTGCGTGCCCTGCAGAGCCCTGTTGAGTTGGACGTGCTTTTTGAGAAGAGCCTGACAGCAGAAAGCCTTGAAGACCTTCAGGAATCATCACGTGCAGAAGGATAGTCCGAAAGTCAAAGTTAGCAGCCCCTAAAATAAATAGGAGTTTCTTGTGAAACCCAAAGTGTTTTTCAGTCTGATGTTCTTGATAGTTTCAATGTTTCTATCAATGTTTCTATATGTCTCCAGCACGACTGCTGAGAATGAACCCTACACGCAGTGGGATCTCCCCGATGGTGCTAAAGCGCGGCTCGGTAAAGGCAGGATTAATGATATAACGTGCTCATCAGATGGGACGTTGCTTGCCGTGGCGAGTCAGATCGGTATATGGATTTATGATATACAGACAAGCGAAGAACTTGTCCTGCTCACAGGGCATACCGGGGCGGTAGATCGTATCGCATTCAGTCCGGATGGACGCACCCTCGCAAGTGGCGGTCAGGACAACACCGTGCGTTTGTGGGATGTCGAGACACAGACAGAAATAGGCACCCTCGACGGACATACCGGGGGACCAAATAGTCTATTTTTCAGTCCGGATGGCCGCACCCTCGCAAGTCGGGATGATGATAACACCCTGCGTTTATGGGATGTCGAGACACAGAGGCAAATACACACACTTCAAGGATATACCGGGACGGTAGAGAGTGTATCTTTCAGTCCGGATGGACGCACTCTCGCCAGTGGGGGTCAGGACAACACCGTGCGTTTATGGGATGTGTCCAAGCGAACAGAAATAGGCAAACTTGAAGGGCATACCGAATATGTCAGTAGTGTATCTTTCAGTCCGGATGGCAAAACACTTGTAAGTGGGAGTCATGACGGCACCTTGCGTTTGTGGGATGTGGAGACACAGACAGAAATAGGCAAACTTGAAGGGCATATCTGGCCTGTCAGTAGTGTATCTTTCAGTCCGGATGGCAAAACAATCGCAAGTGGGAGTCAT
>VXZK01000125.1:0-2297 GCA_009845545.1 Candidatus Poribacteria bacterium | reverse complement strand
TGTCAGTAGTGTATCTTTCAGTCCGGATGGCAAAACAATCGCAAGTGGGAGTCATAACAATATAAACAACAACGTGCGTACGCTTTACAACGACTGGGGTGTTGACAGCCCTGTGCGTTTATGGGATGTCGATACGCTGACAGAAATAGGTAGACTTGCGGGGATTTCCAACTCGTACTCGAGGGTATCGTTCAGTCCGGATGGTAAGACAATTGCACAGATGTTTACGTGGGTGGACGAAGACGTGAAATTCGGGGATGTGGAGACGCTGACAAGCACAAACAAATATAACTTCTTTCAACATAGCGTCTTTGAACATACGATGTGGGATGTCTTGTGGGTTGTTGCTGCGCAAGGAAAAAATATACACACTATACTTAACGGACATACCTATGATCCTGTCTTTAGTGTCGCGTTCAGTCCGGATGGCAAAACAATCGCAGCCAGTGCCGGTCCTTACAATCGCATCTACAGCCCTCACATGCGTATGTGGGATGTTGCGACACTAACGGAAATAGACACACGTACTTATCCTTGGGGGGACAAGAGCTATACGGGGGAAAGATCGTTTAGTAACAAAAATGTAGCGTTCAGTCCAGATGGAAAAACGATCTTAAGTAGGTGTGGGCAGCAGGTAATATGTTTGCGGGATGCTACGACGTACACAGAAATACGCAGGCTTGAGATACCGGGCCACTGGGCCAATATTGCTGTATTCAGTCCGGATGGACACACACTCGCAACTCTACTTCTTTACCGAAGCCTAATGGTGCGTTTGTGGGATGTGGATACGGATACGGAAATAGGCATACTTTGGGGGCATATCGGCGAAGTCAGTGGTGTCGCGTTCTCTCCAGATGGAGGCACCCTCGCCTCTGCGGGGAGTGTTGATGCCACTGTGCGTCTGTGGGATGTCGATACACAGACAGAAATAGCGATACTTCGAGGACATACCGGGTGGGTCAAGGGTGTCGTGTTCAGCCCGGACGGCAAAACAATCGTCAGTGGGAGTCATGACCACACTGTGCGTTTATGGGATGTCGATACACAGACAGAAATAGCGATACTTCGGGGGCATACCGGGTGGGTCAATAGTGTCGCGTTCAGTCCGGATGGCAAAACAATCGTCAGTGGGGATCAGCACGGCACGGTGCGTTTGTGGGATGTTGCGACGCAGACAGGAAATGGCAGACTTCAGGGACATACCACTGCTGTCAATAGTGTCGCGTTTTCTCCGAGTGGCAAAACAGTCGCAAGTGGCGGTGATGACGGCACAGTGTTGTTGTGGCACATCACATCCGCTGACCATAGCAATACACGGGTTGACGCGACAGCACTGCTGCTGGGTGGCTCCCTCACAGCAAAGATAGCCCCCGGCAATGATGTCGATTACTTCAATATTCCAATAGAGGTGCGGGGGCAACTCACACTTTGGACGACAACGACAGGTGCCCTTGATACAATAGGCACATTGCAAAATAGTGATGGCACCACACTCGCAACGACTGCCGATGAAAACGGGCATGACACCTTAAATTTCAGAATACAACACGTTGTGGAACCGGGGACATATTACATCAAAGTCGAAAGTGATGCGTAAAAGACCGGCGACTATACGCTTTATGCGGCGTTTACGCCTGCGACAGATGTCAACGCTGATGGTGCCGTGGATGTGTTAGATCTTCTGATCGTCGCTGAGAACTTTGGTCGGGTTGAGCCCCCCCTGACAGGAGATGTCAACGGCGATGGTGAAGTGAACCGTGAAGACATCAACGCAGTTTTAGACGCACTTGAGGCAGCCGCGGCCGCACCTACTGCTGTATCCCAAACCGAAAGTCTCCAACGATGGATTGATCAAGCCAGACAACTCAACCCGACAGATGCACGCTTTCAAAGAGGAATTGCTGTGCTTGAAAATCTCCTAACGCCACTGAGAGACACAGAGACGATCCCGAAAGCAACGGCACTCTTGGCAAACTATCCAAACCCGTTCAATCCTGAAACCTGGATACCTTATCAACTATCAAAGCCCACAGATGTAACGTTGAGGATTTATGCTGTAGATGGTAAGTTAGTTCGGCTGCTGGACTTGGGACATCAACATGCCGGTCTGTATCATAGCCGCAGTCGTGCAGCGTATTGGGATGGTAGAAACCAAATAGGTGAACCTGTCGCAAGTGGTCTGTATTTCTATACGCTCACCGCAGGCGAGTTTACTGCAACGCGGAAACTATTGATACGCAAATAGTATCAAATGACCATAGGATAGCTGGAGTGCTGATGTTTATTAGCTTCCG
>VXZK01000159.1 GCA_009845545.1 Candidatus Poribacteria bacterium | reverse complement strand
ACTGGAAAGTTTATGCTACAAAGATGTCCACTTATTTATCGGCTTCACTATAATTGTTATTGGTGAACCTGGAATTGACGAGGTTTCAATTTCTGGAGCCACGCATATATTTGAACTCACTGACGGTGTTGTCAAAGAATATAACATCAAACCTTCAGACTTCGGGATTACTGAACGAGACTACAGCACCATTCCAGGCGGTGATAACGACGAGAATGCGGAAATCTTCCTATCTCTTTTACAAAACCAAACACCCGAATCCGTCTTGGATCTGGTCTGTCTGAATGCGGGTGCAGCCTTCTACTGTTTTGGACGAACAGATTCTATCAAGGAAGGCTTTGATCTGAGCAAAAGCCTCTTCATCAAAGGTTTAGTTCAAGAGAAGTTTCTTGAATATAAACGTTTCTTCAATAGAACGGATTAGAGGATGGAAAGCACAAGACCACTGGCATAGAACATAAAGACTAAACGTTCCACCGAATCACGATTTCTCGGTTTCTCAGGGAAGCCGAAAATTCGGTCCGCCGTCGGTTGATTGGATGGTAAAACCGCTCCAACCCCACCGTTTGTGTTCGCCTTTCCCGCGAGTATAGATCACTTGTGTCAGGTGTTCATCCGTAATCGTGATAGTGTAATGCTTCTCAATTGTCTCGTTGCCTGTAGGTATCCGTAATCGTTGAATCTGATGCTCTCTACCCGCAATCAGGTTTACTTCTAACGGTTCAGAGTCGTTCGCACTGAAATAACAGGTCACTTTGTACGTTCCGTTGGGAAGTGCCACTCGGAAAACGCCATCCTCCATCGCCCAAATGCTATCTTCGTATGGTTGGGAGACTTCAGATTCATTCTTGAAATCTTCCCGCTCCGACTCCGTCAGCCAGCCGTATCGCCCATCGGTATAGACCGTATCTGTATACGCAGCGATGTAGTCGGGGACCGTCTGTCCATCTTCGGGTTGCATATCAAAAGTGATAGTGGTTTTCCCATCCCACATCTGACTATCAGGTGCTGCGCGCTTACGGCGATAGAGTCGGTTGTAGTCGTTGGAATCGATGAGTTCATACTCTTCTTCCAAGCCAGCGACATCGTCATATTCTGTCCGCCAAATGATGGCATAGTCAGCAGGAAGTTCTTTTCGCTTGTATTGCAGCGGAAAGTGATCCGTATTCGCCTCGTAGTTATTGAGGTAACCGATTCCTTTATGCGTTGCCAATAGACACTCGATGTGCCCAAAGGGTTCAACGTATTTCGGTTCAAAACCGAGCGAATCTGAAAAACCACCCCACTCTCCAGGTGTGCTCATGAGGATCGTATCCTTTTCATCCATACCCTCCAACGAGAGCGCGTTGGCGATGTCTCGGTTAAGTAGGGTGTATGTGTGGACATTGTAACCGAGATGCCACAGGGACAATACGATGATGACTCCCGCTACCGCGTAGTTTGCGTAACGATGCAGGTTGACAGCGAAAAACGGGAGCAACACAAGGAATATGTACAGATGAAACCGGTCGTTTATCCAACCGCCGCTGTAGCCGGACCATGGTGCTACAAAATACATAATCGTGATAAGGACTGCCATGAGCAGAAACCCATCCATTTGGCTCACAGCGCGTGTCCAGAGGCGTTCACCCGTTTCTTTCCATTCCTCTGATTCACGAAATTGATGGCACTGCTGGATTCTGTTGATAACTGTGAGGACGAAGGCGGTAGCAAAAAAGACTAACAACACCCGCCCGATAAGTACATGATCATCCCGAAAAGAGACCAAGGATTTCATGCCAAAGAAGTAGTCGTTTAGCCATTCAAAACCCTTATGATCGCCGCCGCTTCCGTGCGTGTTGGATAGATAGAAGTAGTAGGAGAATAGGATGAAATAAGCTGGTATCAGTCCGACGAGGAAAATCAGTGTCGATTTGAGTTTCATCGCGCTCGCTCTGAAGCGGTGCATTAGCGGTTGTGATGGCTCCTTATGACCGAATACCTCTTGTAGGAGACTATCAGCCGGTGTGTAGAGAGCGAAGAACGTCAACGATACGATTAGCAAGGCGTAGGAGTGGTAGTGTGTGAAGTAGGTTGCCAGCAGCAAAACATATAGGACGATCACGTGGGTTAGCCGGAGTTTATCCTTCACGCGCCACCAATATCCCAAAGCGAAGAAGAACAGAGACATGCTGAGGACAAAGTTGTAGAACCCCATGTGCAGCAGGTAGTTGTATGCAAAAAGAAACCCGAGCAGTCCGAAGACGGTGTTTCTTTTTTCGACACCGTTGAGGAAGTACAAGAGGGAGAGCGGCAGGAGACCGATACAGAGCGTCAGCACGATCTTTTCGCAAATGAGTGGTGGGAAAATGTACAACAGTGCTGCGAGAAGAATGTGCGAGGTCCAGTTCGGAAATAAAGTGGTATTCAGTTCGTAGACTTCACGTAACCGGTAGTTTTCGTGCTTATGGTATTCCTTCAGCACATAGGAATTATAGATATGGCTTGCCCCGTCTTGCGTCGGGAAATACTTGAATCCCCAAACTGGGAGAAGATGTATTATCAGCAACACAATGACCGTAACATATCCGATGGATAATCGACCTATTTTCATTCTTTTAATTTTCCTTGCGGTTCGTTGAGGTAGGTAACTTATCCAACCTGTCTGATAGTTGGACTTAAGCGTTTTGCTGATAATTAACTGCTATTCACAGATATCCTCTCCTGCCCGAATTCTATTCTAATAGATTCCCGCTTTTGTTTCAACACACAAATTCTAAAAAAGTTGACATTCATCAACAAATAGCGGTATAATCTGAATATGGAAGATATCTTAAACCAACTCCTTGAAGAATTACCGCACATCCGATTACACGTACACTATCGTTGGAATCAGATTTGGAAGAAACAGATGTCTCTGCCCAGACCGGTAGGCGTGGTTTGTAACCACACTGAATTTTACTTATGCATGTTATTACGCGAAAACGCCTAAACGAGTTTGCCCAAAAACATCGGAATACTCAAACCTCGCTTGAACATTGGTACCGATTAATGAAACGAGGCAGCTTCCGGTCATTTGCTGAACTACGGGCAGCTTTTCCGCATGCTGATCGAGTCGGGAAACTAACGGTTTTCAACATTGGTGGTAACAAAGCATGACTCGTTGCAGCAATACACTATAATCGCCAAAAAGTCTATATTCGCGCAGTGCTAACACACGATGCGTATGATAAAAGTAAATGGAGGAAATGAACCGTGTTAACAGAAGTACAAACTGCTCAAAATCTATGGCCAATGCTGACAGAGGTTGTATTTGTTCCGCATGCGCAGAGCGAATATCAACGGCTTACAGAGGTCCTGGACAATTTAATCGATGTCGTAGGTGAGGATGAAGATCATCCCTTAGCTTCATTGATGGAAGTCATCGGTGTGTTGATAGAAAAATATGAAGATGAACATGTTCCAGAATTGACAGAAATATAGTTTATGGATTGGATCAATGGAAATTCCGAGCATCTGTATCGTCGGCAATGATTCACAGGCTGGCACCTACGTCTTACGGGTTCGCCTTAAAGAGAACACTACACTGCAATTCGGGCGGTTTAAAAAAGGTAAACGGATCGCACTACCTGCTGGCGATTATACGTATGTCGGTTCTGCCCTTTCAGAAAAAGGTTCCACTTCGTTGGCGCGGCGCCTCGTCCGGCACGCAACGCGAAGTGGGGATAAACCGCCACACGCTATCCGAGAAAAAATGGTACACCAATTCGCCGAATGCGGTTTGGGACCTCGGGACCCGCTACCCAAAAATGGTAAAAAATTGTTCTGGAACGTCGATTTCCTCTTGGATTTGCAATCTGCTGAGATTGTCAGTATTATTGCGATTCGTTCTCCTGAACGTCTGGAAGAGACACTCGCCGTTTTACTGGAACATGACGCTGATACACAGATCATCGAAAAAGGTTTAGGCGCGAATGATGCACCCCGGAACACGCATCTCCTAAAAGTCAACGGAGATGAGGCGTGGTGGGCATCGTCCGTCAATAACATACAAGAAAACTTCTTAAATCAGGCAAACATTTATTAACTGAGGTGACTATGCACGATCCACGACTTGATAAACTCGCAAACGTTCTCACAACCCATTCCACGAAAATCCGACCCGGTGAATTTGTACTCATAGAAGGCATTGATATTCCACAAGAGATGGTCATTGCGCTCATCCGTGCAGTGCGGAAAGCAGATGGCATCCCACTTGTTGAACTCAAGCAGAACCGTATCCAACGCGAAATCATTCTCGGTGGCGACGATGCTGGTATACAACTGATTGGCGAATACGAAATATATCGCATGAAAAAGGTACAGGCGTATATCGGCATACGTGGTAGCCATAATATCACAGAGATGTCTGATGTCCCGTCGGAGGCACTCCAGCGGTATCAAAAGCATTGGTCGCGACCGCTTAACGATATCCGCGTGCCACAGACAAAATGGGTTGTGTTACGGTGGCCCCACCCGGCGATGGCGCAGCAAGCGAAGATGAGCACGGAGGCGTTTGAGGATTACTATTTTGATGTTTGCACGCTCGACTACAGCCAAATGGAACGTGCCATGGTACCCCTCAAATCTCTGATGGAAGAAACGGATGAAGTCCACATCGTTGGTGAGGGTACCGATTTACGGTTCAGCATCAAAGACATCCCTGTGATCCCTTGTGCCGGTGAGTATAACATCCCTGATGGTGAATGTTTCACCTCACCTGTCCGAGATTCTGTCAACGGCACGATCCATTTCAATACACCGACAATTTATCAGGGAACGACCTTTACAGACATCCGACTCCGATTTGAAGATGGTAAAGTCGTTGAGGCATCGGCGAATAACACTGAAAGACTCAACGCCATCCTCAATACAGACGAAGGCGCACGCTATATCGGCGAGTTTGCGATTGCCTTTAACCCGTACATCACAAATCCGATGTTGGATATTCTGTTCGACGAAAAGATTGCTGGTTCTTTCCACTTTACACCCGGTCAGGCTTATGAGGAAGCAGATAACGGAAACCGATCCGCTGTCCATTGGGATATGGTGATGATCCAGACACCCGAACATGGCGGTGGAGAGATGTTCTTCGACGGAAATCTTATTCGGAAAGACGGACAATTCGTCCATTCAGCATTGGAAGCATTGAACCCGGAGAACTTGAGATGAGTAGGGAACAACATCGCGTACATGGCGATCCGCAGCGGTTTGAAGTGGTCGCTGATTTCATTGCCGCACGATACGGCAATACAATCCACTGTATTGCCGATGTCGCTGGCGGGAAGGGAATATTAACTCGGCTTCTCACCAAAAAGAAAAACTTTGCCTGCGAACTCATTGATCCGCGCCGCACAGTGCTCAAAGGCATTGATCACCGCCCTGAACAATTTGAACCCGATATGGCAGATTATTATGATCTCTTGGTTGGACTCCATCCGGATGGCGCATTGCGTCAATTGGGAGAGGCAGCCCTCGCCCGTCCTGCTGTGATAATCCCGTGCTGCAACTTCTGGGACGAGCAGCGGCGCGGGCAGTACGCGTTGTTGACGGCAATTGAGGACTTCTATAGACAACATTCAGTCCGGTTTGAACGAATTGAACTCGATTTCAAAGGACCGAAAAATATCGCTATCGTCTCCGAACCCATTCAATACCCGACACATTGATTTAAGTGGTCTACAAAGGATCATTTTACTCTTTCCAACCTCGCTTTGCAGATTGGGCGCGGTTCCAAAAACAACCTGATTTTATTCAAAGAGACTGAAAATGCCATATATTAATTACGTCGAAACAGACGATAACTACAACTACTATAAACCCAGCGATAGTCTACAGAATTTGTTTGAGAATAAGGTAATAACACCACTTAGAGGATCACTACCGACAGTAGCATCCAACCCGAACGTCATACACGATTTATCGAAAACTGTTCTGGATCGAGGCAGAACGAATTTTGATGATTTTGATGAATCATGTCAGGATTATACTCCGCAAAATAAGGTACTACTTTATTGTGTCTATTATATGCCTATGCATCTCTATAGCAGTTATCATTTTTACACACGACACATACCCTTGATAGGCATCAAGAATGTAGTATTCATTGATTTTGGTTGTGGTCCATTAACTTCAGGTATTACGTTTTGGGCTGCAGCGGAAGAACGCAACATCACCTATATAGGTATTGATAGGACACAATCAATGCTTGCTAAGGCACGGGAAATTAACAGATATGGTTACCACCCCGAATTTGAGGTGCCTTTTTATCCAGATGTAAGATTTTATTTGATAAACGACCTACAATTACCAATTGCCTCAATAAACGGCTACGAGTATTACCAATTGCTTCAGATGTTACACAATATGTTGAATTTGTGCAATTCTGACGATACATTGATTATTTTTAACTTTTGCTACTTCCTTCAAAGCAAGTCAATAGACGACAGTAATTTAGAAAGTTTAGCAAGGGTAGTCCAGGACGTAGTAGATAGGTACGGCAGCTATAAAATTTTTATAGGGTATCAAGACCCTGAAGGTGACAGATTTCAACAAAAGTGGTATAATTTCAAGAGTCGGCTTATTGGACACCCTTCATTTGGCAATCAATTTACTTGGCGTCACTTACCCCCATTTTTTTTGGAGATCAGTATGTGGTTGATATTGTTAGGT
>VXZK01000322.1 GCA_009845545.1 Candidatus Poribacteria bacterium | reverse complement strand
CGCTTTTTATTCCACTATTTTACAACATTTCTATGTTTTACTCAATATGACTTCATATCAAAACCGTCTTTCGATAAAAATTAGTGATTTATGAAACACCCTCATTTAATTATGGACTTTACTATAGAACTCATAGCGAGTAAGAGTTAAAAACGCAAAGCAAATAGGTATCTGAAGGGGAAAGAATGGGACATAAATCATCCTTATGTTTTACTCAATATGACTTCATAAAAAACCCGTCTTTCGGAGCGGTTCGGACATCAACCATCCGATGACGTTGATAATATCGTCCTGCCGTTCCTGTAGCATCACTTCGATGAGTGCCGGTTTCTCAGCAGCGAGCGCGTCCCGTAAAGTGTCTTTGAAATTACCCAAATCCTCGACCCGCTTCGCATACGCACCAAAAGACTTTGCGAAGTCAACGAAATCAGGATTCAGCAGGTCTGTATCAATCGTGCGTCCCTCACACCCTTTCTGTTGAGACCCTTTAATCGCTGACAAAGCCCCATCATTCACCACAATCGCCACGACATTGATACCGTATTTCATAGCGGTTGCCATCTCCACTGCCCCCATCAGGAACCCACCATCGCCACTAAAGCAGATAACCGGACGATCAGGATACGCGACCTTCGCACCGATAGCCGCAGGATAAGCATGCCCTAACGCTACCCCAATATTCGGATAGAGAAAAGTCCGCGGATCGTAGATTGGAAATTCAGCGAAGGAAGCATAACCGAGGGCATGGACATCAATCGCATAAATAGTGTCACGTGGAAGGACATCCTTGAGTTCGTGAATGACCGGTAATGACGGCTGTGCATTAAATTTGGCTCGGAGTTCTGCCAATATTTCGCCCCAGTCGTTTTCACCGGGCGCAACATCCTCAATGAGTGCTTGCAACGTCAACTTCATATCACCGACAACACCGACATCACACGGATATTCAAGTCCAATCTCGTCCGGGTCCTCATCGATTTGGATGAAGGGTTGCGGCAGTTCCAGACTCCAATTTCGGGTATCAATAGAGGTGAAGCGCGGACCGATACCGATTAAGCAGTCAGCACGTTGGAGTGCCTCACGTCCGAGGTAACCATAGCAAATCTGCAATGCTAACGGATGGTCTTCTGATAAAACACCTTTTCCATTGCGAGTAACAATAACAGGCGCGTTCAGCTTCTCAGCAAGGAGACGTAACTCGTTTCGGGCATTTGCGTGGAAGACAGCAGAACCCGCGAAGATTAGGGGCATTTTGGCGTTACGGATAGTTTCAACGGCAGTGCTGAGGTCTGTATCATCAGGTGCGGGTAATTCAGCGCGTTCCACACGCTTCGGGATTCGTACCTCGTCTTCTCCTGTGACGACATCCATCGGGAATTCCAGCACTGTCGGTCCGGGTCTCCCATTCCGCATCGCTTTGAAGGCGTTCTCAACAACAACCGGAATCTCGGCGACGGTGTGTGCGATAGCGCAGTACTTGGTGAGCGACTCAAAAAACCGCATCTGATCCAAGCCGTGAAACATTTTACTCGGATGTTTGCTATAGAGACTGGAATCGCTCTGTCCGGTGATGAGCAGCACAGGTGCGCAATCCGTAAATGCCTCTAAAATTCCTGTCGATGCGTTGCTGGCACCCGGTCCTGGGACAGTGATGGCGACCCCAACCTCTCCTGTTGCGCGGGCAAAACCGTCTGCCATCTGCGTTGCTGCGTATTCATGCCGGACGAGATAGTGGTCAATCGTGTCTTTTCCGCGGCGCAGCAGGGCATCATAAATCTGAATGTTTTGGGTGCCGGGCATTCCGAAAACTGCTGAGACACCTTGTGCTTTCAAGCATTCGATGAGAATATCTCCGCCTTTCACCTAAATGTTCGGTGTGGAGGTTTCCCCTACCTTTAGATAGGGGAAGAAACACCGCTCCTATGTTTTTTCTTGACATATTTTGTCAAAAATGTTATTATACTTCCAAAGGCAATCGGAAGTGGCTGCCTTATGGGATGCGTTGATAATATCCGCATCCAAGTAACTCGAAGACGTTAGAACGCTCGTTCTGCTTCCGAAGTCGGAAGTGTCTGAGGTTCTGTATGGAGAGTGTGAAGTAATCTCTCTAAACCCCTGCTTGAGGGGTGCGGTGGCATACAGGTAAAGTTACGAGCCAAGACCGCGGAACATAAACTGCTGAGAAAGACGGGGCAACTTCGTTACAAGCCCTTGACTTTAGTCAGCGGGTACTTGACGTATTAGTCTCCTTTGTATTCTTTAAGAAAATTTTCTAACCACGCGTCAGGATCGTATCCGAGTCTGCGTAGAAGTTGGCAGCCGACACGTTTTAGATAATTTGGGATAAGATTAAAGAGTTTAAGTCGCCAATTCATAATGCGTGAAGAAATCGGATTACAAATCCCTCCTACAAGATAGCATTACCAGTCGTTTTATCAAAAAAATACATGCGTTCTGCGACAAACGAGACATAGAGATATTGACCAATCTCCGCTTCAAAGTTAGGTGCAGTGACTGCTTTAAGTATCGTATGCGCACCGGCGGCATCCGTTCCAAGCGTCACTTCAACGATTGTTTCCGCACCGAGCGGTTCAACGCTATAGACTTCGGCTTGAAATGCGTTCGGAATGGTTTGATGACTCACAATAACATCTTCGGCGTGCGCGCCAAAAATGGTATCTCGGTTTGAAGCAGTGTCATTGAGCACTTTAGCGATGCCAGCATCCTGAATTGTTACTGAATTGTCGTTCTCTGTGTCGTTTGCTAATTTCAAGTGAAGTTCGCCATTGGTACTGGAGATATCGCATCGAATGCAATTCATGCTTGGATTCCCGATGAAACCGGCGACAAATAAGTTGACAGGGTGATTATAGATGTCCGAGGGCGTTCCGAGCTGCTGGATGCTACCCGCTTCAAGGATCGCGATTCTATCCGCCATGGACATCGCTTCGATCTGGTCGTGTGTCACGTAGAAGGTGGTCGTACCGAGTTCGCGTTGCCGCCAACGGATCTCGGCGCGCATTTCCGTGCGGAGTTTCGCATCCAGATTCGATATCGGTTCATCCATGAGGAAGACCTGCGGACGGCGTACCATTGCCCGACCGAGCCCGACGCGCTGCGTCTCACCACCACTCAACTGATTCGGGCTACGCATGAGCAGATGTTCAATATGGAGCATCTGCGCAATATCTCTGACGCGCCGGTCAATTTCCTCAGCAGAGAGCCGTCTCGGATGTAACGGGAACGCCATGTTCTCGTAGACACTCAGATGTGGATAGAGAATATGCGATTGGAAGACGAAAGCGACATCGCGTTCTGCAGGGGTCTTATCGTTAACGCTGACACCGTCCAAATAGATGGTGCCTTCTTCCGGTTTGTCTAAGCCAGCGATACAACGGAGCGTCGTCGTTTTTCCGGCACCCGTTTGACCGAGAAGCACGAAGAATTCTTGGTCTTGGATATCAAGTGTGATGTCGTCGAGCGCGATAAGGTCGCCGAATCGTTTTGTGATGTTTTCGAGTTTTACTGTCGCCATAAATGATGTTACTGGGGCATTTGGTTTTCCACTAAGTGTGAACGCTAAATCACAATGTATCCTTGTAGGAGCGAGTTTTGCTCGCGATCTTCTGTATTCTTTGTAGGAGCGAGTGTTTTGCTTGGGTGTTTCTGCGTATTTCTTGTCGCTCGCGATTCTCTGTATGATAGATATTGCTTTAGTATAACATGAATCGCGTTTAACGGTCAACAAGAATTAGTTTTCAGTCAGAGTCATTCGGTTCTCACATTCTTTAATCTGGTTTCACTCAGGTCCGGTAGGGGCGGTTTTGCGGTGTACACATCTGCCCCTTGATAAGGGGCGATAAAGGGGTTGCGATCTGTATTCCTAAACGCACCGGCTCGCTAAAAAAGGTGCGAAACCCGATAATTTCTTAAAACTGAATGGTTCTGTAATTGAGATTTGTGGACTTGAGAAAAAATATATGCAATTCAGTAGTCTATAGGGTATAATTATTAAGAAATACCCTACAGATGTAGAATGTAAAACGTTCCGTGCACATAGAAGTTGGAGAAGGAAATGCTGAACCGCTCAGAGACAAAAGATAGCGTATATACAAATCTGTCGTTAATAGATAAAATTCGGCGAAAATATGACTTAACGCCCTCAATCTCGCTTGTCCTCGGATTGACGACGCTGTTCTTTGTTGTCTTCCTCATATACCCGCTCCTCTATGTTTTCAAAGAAGCGTTCTGGATTGACAATAAATTCACGCTTGCCTACTTCAAGCTGATGGTGACCGATCCGAATATCCGAGAACTGGTTGTCAACAGTTTCAATATCGGTGTGATGGTCACGATCGTGACGAGCATCATCAGCCTTCCACTTGCATATTTCTTGACGCGCTACCGGTATCCCGGACGCAATATGCTACGCTCCGTTATCTTGATCCCGATGATTATGCCCCCGTTTGTGGGTGCGCTTGGGATGAAGCAGTTTTTTGGTAATTTTGGAAGCGTCAACATGCTCCTCATCAAACTCAATCTGATGGATATCGCTGAAACCATCGATTGGTTCGCTGGCGGCTTCTGGGGCGTGGTGATGTTATCAACATTACACTTGTATCCGATCATGTATCTTAACATCGTCGCTGCACTCGCAAACGTTGATCCGAGTCTGGAGGAAGCCGCAGAGAATATGGGAGCATCGCGGTTCCAAGTTTTCCGTCAAATAACATTGCCGTTGATGATGCCGGGGTATTTTGCTGGCGCGATTCTCGTCTTTATTTGGGCGTTTACAGATCTCGGCACGCCGCTGATTTTTGAATACCGCAACGTGATTTCGGTGCGAATCTTCAACCAAGTAACCGAGGCGAACACAAACCCGATGGGATACGCCCTTGTTGTCCTAATTATTGTGCTAACAGCGTTGGCTTTTTACGTCTCGAAGCGGTGGACAGGCAGTAAGCACTATGAGATGCTCGGTAGGGGACACGTGACTTCACGCGAGACGGACGCCAAATGGGGGATGCGGACCATCATCTACCTCTTTATCGGGGGGTTGACGTTTGTTGCGCTGTTACCACATATCTCTGTCATCCTGGTCTCCTTAACGCCAGATGCAAGCCAATGGCGATTGAGCGTGCTACCGCAATCGTGGACCTTCGCACATTATATTGAGACGTTCACACATGACGATACACTGCCGAGTATCCTTAACAGTCTGAAATACAGTATTTTCAGCACACTGTTGGCACTCCTTGTCGGTATCGTGGTATCGTACTTGTTAACCCGGAAACGCCTCCCGTTCCAAAACCTATTGGATGCTGTCGCCATGTTGCCGTTAGCGTTACCGGGCGTTGCGATCGCGTTCGGGTATATGGGCAGTTTCGCGGATACGACGCTTTTGCTCCGATATTTCCCTGAAGGGTTTGTTTCTGTCATAGACCCGCGGAAAAATCCGACTTTCCTTTTAATTATCAGTTATGCAGTACGGCGGTTGCCATATATGTTGCGTTCCATCTACGCCGGACTCCAACAGACAAGTGTGACCTACGAAGAAGCCTCACAAAACATGGGCGCGACACCGATCCGGACCTTGTATAAAATAACGTTACCCTTGGTCATCGCGAATATCCTCGCCGGTGCGATTCTCGTCTTCTCCTTTTCGATGTTGGAGGTCAGTGATAGTTTAATCTTGGCAATGCAGGATAAGTACTATCCGATTACAAAAGCGATTTGGTCGCTTTCCCAACGTCCCGATCACGGTGCCTACACGGCAAGCGCATTGGGTGTGGTAGGGATGTTAATCCTGATTGCATGTCTCTTGGGTGCGGGACGTGTACTCGGCGGAAAGTTAGGCGAAATTTTCCGAATTTAGCGATATTGACGAGAACGATACTATTCGTTAAACGATACTGTTCGTTAATAGAGAAGGATTTGAAAGCAAATTAATTTCATGCTAAAATATGAAGAAATAAAATCGAAGGTATACATCGAAACCACAGTCGTTAGTTACTTAGTAGCGCGCCCCAGCACAGATGCAATCTTAGGAACCCGACAACGAGTTACACAACAGTTCTGGGAAAACTATTCCGATAACTTTGAATTTATCGTGTCGGATATAGTTATCACAGAAATTAGACAAGGTGATGAAATCGCAGCACAGCGTCGGATTGAGGCATTGGCAGGTCTTACGGTATTGGAATTATCCGCAGAAGCAGTTGTCCTTGCATTGGAATTGATAAATGCAGGTGCTGTGCCATCACATTCGCTCCCGGACGCTCAACATATTGCTATTGCTGTGGTAAATGGCATCGAGTACCTAACCTCTTGGAACTATAAGCATATCGTCAACGAAACTAAGCGGCAGCATATAGATCAGGTTTGTCAAGCCGCTGGATACCAACCTACGATCCTCTGCACGCCTGCAGAGTTGATTGAGGAGATGCACGTGAAAGAGAAAGAACATCCCCCCATGGATCCCATCCTTGAGGAATGCTATAAAATGAAAGAAGAGTTTGCTGCCCGATTCAAAACCATGCAGGAACTTGTTGATTATTTGAAAGCGGAAAATAAAAAGAACAAAGCGGAAGGTTGGAAATACGTATCGTTCCCGCCAGTCAAATGCCAGAAAAAATAGGATTACGGGCATTCGGGCGTAAAGCCCAATCCTTTAGGTTTGGGATATAAGCCCGCT
>VXZK01000281.1 GCA_009845545.1 Candidatus Poribacteria bacterium | reverse complement strand
TCATGATTGCGCTGATATTCTTGGGCACATTCGGATTCTTGTTTACCTATGATGGGTTTATCTCAAAGTCTGAGGCATCAGGTTGTTGTGGCGGCGGTGAGGCAGCAGTGACTACCTTCGCAGCGGATAGTAGTGGAGATTTTGGAAGTGATATTCCAATGGATACTGAAACCGATGGCGGTTGCTGTGGTAGTGAAAAGAATAACTTTCCAGCCTCTGGCAGTAACGATTGTAATTGTGCCAGCGATGACGCTGCTTGCGACTCGTGCAGCAGCTCTAACGCTTGTGGAGGAGCAACGAAGTCCGGATGTAAAAATTGCAGTTGCAAACTTACCTGCCAGCCGACGGTCTGCACTGATGATTCGCAGTGTAACGGCCCAAAGGACTGTGGTTACATAAAGTAATTTTTATGTGTTTTGTAGCGGCTTTGCAAAACCGGGTCTACGAAGCATGTAAAAGCCGCTACACTTTCAGCACTAAATAGTACCTAAATATCAAGGAGAGTACTTTTCGCACTGTTTTCTGGAATATGAACAGCAACCTGGCAAATAGCCAAAGTACCCCACAATTTTCGGATAGCACAGCGGTAGGACCTGTTAGCACTTGGGCGTTACCGGACGGTGCTATTGCCCGACTTGGAAGAGGCGCGATAGGTGCGTTTACCCTTTCGCCAGATGGCAAGTTCCTCACTGTCGGCACGGCTATTGGCGTGTGGTGGTATGACCTTGCTACAATGATTCCTCTTGCATTATGGGAAACGGAACGCGGTATGATATCTGCCCTCGCCTTTTCTAACGATGGACAACGACTTGCCATTGGAAACGGTGATGGAAGCATAAAAGTGTGGGATGTTCAGCAGCGCATCTGTACCTTACAGATGGAAAGACAAACAGAACGTCGTCCGGTCGTAACCCACTTGGCTTTTTCACCAAACGCTCAATATCTTGCTGCCTCCGGTGTCAGTAACCCTATTGTTGATATTTGGTGCTCGGCAACAGGCGAGTTGCGTCTTAAACTTCACGGTGATGCGCAAATGGAAGGGTTCCCCTATTTGCGCTATCCAATTACTTTTTCTCCAGATAATTGTTTGTTAGCATGTGCAAGTCCGGCGGCTGTGAGCGGCGACTGCAATGCCATTTCAGTATGGGATATAGAGACAGGTCAATGTGTCATTTGCCTTACCGAACATACCGATTTTTTCACTACTGTAAGAAGTCTCTGTTTTTCACCGAGTGGAGATTCCTTTGTTGCAGGCGGAAAAGGCACAATTCAGGTATGGGACGTGAACAACTGGAGCCCACAGAAACGCTATTCGGATTATGGCGAATCAAATATGTATGTTACCTATACCGAGGCGGGTGTGCTGCATGCCACATCGTTTTCTGAGGAAACAGTTGTTGTTTGGGATGTGGCACGTGGTGAAAAACGTCACATATATTTTGAACAGCGAGCTCGGCAACCCATCGTGCATTTTTCCAAAGATGCTCACTTTATTGTTGCAGGAACCAAAGAGTGGACGATGTGGACAGATGATATCGCCCCCCCACGCAAGTCTAACCACTTACATTTTGACTTTCCTAACTCGATTGTGTTTACACCAAATGGCAAAACAATTGGGACTGCCTCTCGCTGCGGCGATGTCCTATGCTGGGAAATGAACCATCCCGCGTATCCGCTCACGCGTTTCAAGTTACCCGGTAAAAACCATCACGTTTCTGTTTCTGACTGTGGACATATTTATGCGACGGGACTTGATAGTAACATCGCGAAAGTGTGGTTAGTCGGGGAACGTGAGCCAAGCCATACGTTTACGCTCCCTGAGGTGGAAACAGAAGCAACTTCAGCCGCGTTCTCACAGACCGCCCTTCTTTTGGCATGCGGCGGTATTACAGGAGCAATCTATGTCTGGGATGTACAGACAGAAAAACTTTTCGGAACACTCATGCATGAACTTCTGGATAAAGATTGGCGACGATATAACGATTGGTTCCAATACATCGTGTTTAGCCCAGATGGAAAGTGGTTAGTGAGCAGCACGGATCGTGGTCCCGTATCGCGGATGTGGAATATTCAGAGTGGCGAAGAACTTACAATATTTCCCAAGAAAACTAGGGGCATCACGTTTTCGCCGTGTAGCAATATAGTTGCATGTGGACGGCGAGAAGAAATATTGTTGTGGGATGTGAAACGTTGTGAAACGTTGTGTACGCTCCCACAGTTGCCTCGGGATTTTTCACCCGATGCGCTGGTGTTTTCTCCATGTGGACGTTATTTAGCTTCCGGTTATTCTTGGAGGCGTGGTGCTAAGAAGGTACCCATCCATTTATGGGACGTTAGGAATGGTAAAAACATCACCACCTTCTGTGGGCATCCCTCTGATATCCAATGCCTTGCCTTTTCACCTAACGGCGAGATTTTGGTGAGTGGCGGGTATGATGGCACTATTCTGCTTTGGGATTTAAAACCTTATCTTTAGAATAACTGCACCACCTATGATGCCTTTTAGAAAGAGAACCCTTTATCACATGAAAGGCTGTGAGGTAATAGCCGCGGGTATCCATCATCTTCAGCAAAACCGGATGCGCACCGCGTTGACGATTCTCGGTATTTTCATCGGAATCGCTAGTGTACTTTGTATGATGGCCATCGGGGACGGTGCGAAGAAACTCATCACCACCGACATTGAGAAACTCGGAGGCTCCAACCAAGTGCAATTTTGGACGCGCACTATCATCAAACGCCGGGGGCAACGCTACCGAACCATTGAGCGGTATACTCTCTCAGACGCTGATGCGATTGAAACCCAATGCTCAGATGTTTTATTTGTTCTGCCCAGAGATGGTGCTAGATACCGTCAATGGACTTCAAGTCGCGGTGGACGACAAACGGAAGCGGCTGTAGAAGGCGTAACGGCCAACTACGCCCAAGGCATCCGTTGGGAAGTCCAGCAAGGCCGCTTTCTCGCGGAAAATGATATTGCTCATGCCTTGCAGGTTTGTGTCCTTGGCGCGGGTGCTGCTGCTGATCTATTTGGAGAAACTGTAGCTCTTGGACAAGAAGTGAAAATAGGATTAGGATGGCGTCAACCCGCGCTTCGGTGTCGCGTCGTCGGGGTCATGAACCCCAAGGGCAAACAGCTCCTTAACATCCGCGCATTGGATGACACTATCTATATTCCACTGACGACACGCCAGCAGCGAATTTCCGGGAATGGCACTGTTGATAGGCTTATCATCTTTTTTCAAAAAGATGCTGATGTCCATAGAATCATAGATGATGTCAAGGCGGTGCTGCGCAAAAGACATCGAGGGAAAGATGATTTTATAGGCTATTGGGTACCAACCGGGAGCGTTAAGCGTCTTGAACGCATCGAAAAGGTGATCAAAATTGCGTTAGGTGGCATCGCTGGTTTTTCCCTATTTGTCAGTGGTATCGGGATTATGAATATCTGTCTCGTCTCCGTCGGTGAAAAGACACGTGAGATCGGCTTGCGGAAATCTGTTGGGGCAAGACGTATTGACATCTTCTATCAGTTCTTGACAGAATCCATCAGTCTCTGTCTCTGTGGCACTATTCTCGGTATCGCGGGCGGCTGGCTCTTCGCCCACGGTATGGCACGCGTTGCTGTTCGCATCCTGCCGATTGTGGAGATGTGGCCTGTGGTGCTATCCGTGCGATGGATGGTGATTTCTGTTCTCTTTTCAATTTTTATGGGGGTCATTTTCGGTGTCTATCCTGCTATACGGGCATCGCGGATGACACCAATTGACGCACTCCGGACGGATACATAAGGAGCAACCACCTTACAATGAATTTTTATCAAAAAATCCTTTTATTCACTATTGTGCTACTTGCCTGTTGGATACGCGTCCAAGGTGTAGACAGATTACCAGATGGGCAATTCACTTCTAACGATGCGTATCTCTTTGCTGGACAGGCCCAAGAGATTGCTGAGCAGGGATCCCTCCCCGCACGCGATATGCGGCGTTGGCTACCACACGGCAGAGATAACGGACAAATATTTCCACTCTACGCTTATGCCATCGCCTACACGCACAAATCCATCGGCTGGATGTCCTCGAAACTCACGCTTTATCACATTCAAGTTTATATCGGCACTATCTGTTTCATACTTGGACTCGGTGTGTTGTGTTTCTTCCTCGCTCGCACTTACGGAGTCGTTTTCGCCACAATTACTGCCCTCCTTCTGGCAACACTGCCGGGGAGCATAGAACGCAGTGCGGCGGGTTTCGGCGATAGAGACGCATGGTGCTGGATGCTCGGTATTCTTGCTGTTATCAGTTATCTCTGGAAAGAGCGACTGGAGCCCGGACAGCGTAGATGGATTGCCACTGCCCTTGCTGGCTTCACCGTTTTCTTGGGTGGACTGAGTTGGGAAGGTTTCGGGTTTTTCGTCCTGATGATTGTTGCAGTGGAACTCTATAAGTTTTGTAGCACGGACACAGAACAGCACCTCAAAGAGTATCTCTTGTGGATATTGATGTTCGTCCCGTGGCTCTATCTGATGAGTCCTGCCTATCGAAGCGGGTACGGTTTTTCAACGCACGTCGCAGTGCTGATGCTACTACCACCCTTGACGGTCTTTGCGCTGCGCGGCGGAAGATATTTGCTCCTCAAACACGCTGAGCAACTCCGACCACATCCCCGAAAACTGGCGTGGGGGTTAACGCTGTTGAGCATCGCTGCAGGAGTCGGGTATATCTTCATGCAATCCGGCACCTTTGCCGAGACAGCCTACCCATTCCGTGAGAGCCAACTCATGCAGGGTATCGGAGAATTAGGCGACCCGAATTTCAGATATTGGGCAGGGCGATACGGAGCCGTGTTTGTCTTAGGGAGTCTCGGATTGATAGCTGCCAGCCTTCACTTGTGGAAGTGGAAGAGTCTCCCCTTGGTTATCTCGCTTGTTCTATTTGTTGGCACGACCTTCTTTCGCACACAAGTCAACGGGTGGATAGGTGCGGACACGTGCAATACACTCTTTTTCGTTTCGCTGGGGTTGACAGTCCTATCTTTCGCTGTTGCCTGCTTCCGAAGGGAAGAGACGGAGAATGAATGGGTGACACTCGCAACGCTTGCATGGTTTCTCTTATGGGTAGGCATTTCACGCGGCGGTAAACGGCACGATTTCTTTCTTGGACTGCCACTCGCTTACGGCACGGCGTGGCTCCTCTATTTCTCCCCTGTGCACCTCATACAAAAACTCAAGGACGTAAAGATCCTTTATCCTTATGTTTGGGAAAAACGTGCGACTGCCATCTTTGCTGTTATCATGTTGATCCCTGTTCTTTTTTGGACACCGATCGGCGGGCATGCGACCAAGTCGGTCTACGCTGCCGCACGTATGCGCCCACCTGTCCCAGGACAAAACAGCAGGTCAGAGGTGTTTAAATGGATACACGATACGCTTCCCAAAGAATCCGTGATCGCAGCAAATTGGGACTATGGCACACAACTCAATGTTCTTGGTGGAGTTAACACTGTTGTTGACTCCGACCATTTTCTCCCACACTGGATACATCTCTATTACCGACACGTCTTCAGCGCACAAGACGCAAGCGAAGCACTCGGATTTCTCAAAACGCACAAAGCCACGCATCTGATGCTGACAGAACGGGGTGTACTATCCCGATCCGGAAACTATTCAAGTATGGGCAGCGATGAAAACGCTGATAGACAATTTGAACTCTATCAACTGACGCGAACTGAGACCCCTATCGGTACACCGTACCGGATGCAACCGCGTGGGAGAGGCACACCGTTAGACTTCATTGAGATTGCCCGCACTTCGCCTGACACACTATCCATCACCGCGCAGTTCAAAGACGAAAATGAGGCAGTCGCTGAAGGAGAACTCGGAGAAACCTTGATGAGAGAAGGTCTTTTACAAAGAACTGTTAACACCCCAACCTCTCAAATTTCGGTGGATATTGAAAACGGCGGACTCGTTTTAGATTTTGACTCGGATATTCGACTTAGCAGCACCTATTATATCCCGCCGCTCGGTTGGAACAGCCTTGCTGTTAAGTTGTTTCTGCGTGGTGAGCACAATGATATCTTCATTCCTGTTTATCCAATAGACGAAGATAGTACGAAAGACATCAAAGTCTGGGAGATTCGCTATCCGCCCGATACAGAAACGGATGAGAAATACCTCGCAACTGAACCGGCGGCTGCGGATAAAAAGTAACGCGCTTACCGATGACTGATAGTTTCCGAAGGTTATTTCAAAAACGCGAGAAATGTTTACGCGCATAGTCTAATCGTTCCGGTACCCCGATATCGATCCAACTCGCGTCCGTTTGTAGCGTATAAAGGTTGGAAACGGACGGAAAAACGTCGCGTTCCATAGAGAAGATTTCCTGTCCCTTCGGGAACGCGTCGGCGATTGTTGCATTGAAGAGATACACCCCACCATTGATGTATCCCGCAGAACAAGTCGGCTGTTTCTCACGAAATGCCAGAATCTTTCCATCGCTATCAGATACAATTTCACCGTACGGACGGATGTCTGGTACATGCACACTCAGAAGTACCCCTATCATGCCTTGATGGAAGCGAGCTAACATATCTCGGAGCGAAAAGTCCGCAAGTAAGATATCGCCGTTCAGCACAAAAAAAGGCGATGTCCCAATCTGTTTCATCGCGTTCTGAATCGCACCACCCGTCCCGAGTCGCTTCTCCTCTTTGGCATAACGGA
>VXZK01000192.1 GCA_009845545.1 Candidatus Poribacteria bacterium | reverse complement strand
ATACCTACGATCCAGTGATGATTACTCACTTCTTGATACATTTGATAAATATCAGCTTGAAGTGAGTCGATATCAGATGACTGCGTTACACTGGAACACAACGCACTTTGAAGAGGATTTTGAGTCGACTTATCTGAATGCAGTTGCCGGTTACAAAAAAATATCGCAAGACAAAAGCGTCGCTGTTCACAGTCCAAAAAATCACCATGTTTACGGGCAGGAAGCCCAATCCTTTAGGTTTGGGAGGAATGCCCGCATTTGTGAATTGGACCAAACGTCTAAAGTTGAAAAAAGATAGGACTTACGCAAATTGGGTAAATATCGGATATTTAGACGCAAAAAGCAGCAATTTTTGTCCATTAAACCCCCTAAATCCCCCTTATCAGGGGGACTTTAAGAGGAGATGCGTAAGTCCTAAAAGATTTGAAATTCGGTTGAAAATGTAGTATAATTACAGTATCAGGTTGCCAAGCATACAACGCGTAGTCTCTCGGAAACTACGTGCTTGCCTCCCACGTTGTAGGGGATAAACGCCTGATACCTGATATACCATGAAACTCACCTTTAGATACCCTGTGTATCCTACGAAAACACAGGAAACGACATTGTTTGAGTGGCTTGACCACCTTTGCGAACTTCAGAACTCTGCGCGCCATGACCGCAAGGTTGCTTGGGAGACTGAAGGTAAACGCGTTTCTTGCAACGAGCAGCAAAAGAAGTTGACTGTTGCTCGTGAAAAATATGCCGACTTTCGCGAAGTGCCGCAAGATATGCAAGTGTGTGCTTTGGAACGCACGGATAAAGCCTTTGACGGTTTTTTTCTGCGCTGCGAAAATGGCGCTGCAAAAAAAGGATACCCAAGACATAGGAAACAGATTAGGTCTATGTCTTGGAAACTAGTGGACACTCCAATACGGAATGAACAATTATCGGAAGGACAGTGCCGCAAAAGGTAGAGAGCTGTTCATCAAAAATTACTAAATTCTATCATTTTTACGGTGAAACTTGCTTATACCCTTTCGGCAAAGGATTCCCAGTGACGAGCGCAGATTTCAACGGACGCACATGACGGCAACTGCCGCGGTGCGTGAAACCTGGACAATCGCACGTTATATCGACACCGACAACCTCCAACGTGTAAAACTTGCCTTTCTGTGATGAACTCTCGGCGTGATAAATCTGCCGCTCAGGACCCGCAAGGACTTGTGTTAATGTGCGGATGGCTTCTTCGGAATATGGACGCAGCTGCGCACGCGTCGCTTCGCGGAGATGCAAGGCGTTCTCTTCAAGGTATACATCTCCCGCTTTCTGAAGCACATCATGCAGTTCAGATGCTTCAAGTTTAGTCGTTTGGATAGACAAAGCATTCATCATCCGCTTGAGTTCGCTGAGGACATCCAACTGGAGAGCCGCCTCGCCTCCCGGTATCAAAATTGAGCCTTCAACGATGGAATCCATCAGTGCGGCTTTGGTTTCTAAGACTGTCTTAACAAACGAATCAACAGTTCCAGTCGCAATCATATAGGTGACATTAACGGTGCCGGTCTGACCGATCCGATAGGCCCGATCTTCCGCCTGCCAGTGATTGGCAGGCACCCAATCTAAGTCATTAAAGACGACCTGTCGGGCCGCAGTGAGATTTATACCAACGCCGGCTATGTGCATGTTGGCTACGAAAATTTTGATGTTGTCATCGTTTTGAAAACGGTCTACTCTATCTTGTCTCTCGTGAGCAGGGACTTCACCGGAAACATAAACTGCTCGGTCCTTGAAATGTTTTTGGAAGCGCTGCATCGTATTGAGGAAAGAGGTGAAGATAATTACCTTTTCACCTTGTTCCAGCGCATTTTCCACGAATTTAATAGTGTGACGACATTTCACAAAAGCAATTGCGCGCCGCACTTGGGTGATCCTACCCATGCCACTTCCTAAATCCGTCGTGTCTATTGAATCGTCTAATTCATCGCGGTGTGCTGATGATAAACCAACGGATTCTGGTGTCCCATCAACGGCTTCAGGCGTGTCAAATTTTGATGTGAATTCTTGTACCAGTCGATTGAAGTGTTGGATTGCATAAGGGTGCAGTTCAACGTCCATCCAGGTTCGCACCTTCGGTGGAAGGTCTAATACCTCATCTTTTGTGCGGCGCAGCATGACACCGTGGAGTTGCACAGTCAATTCCTCGATGTTGCTTGCACCATCTGCTACTAATCCGAAGTCTCCTTGATACGCCTCACAATAACGTTTCGCAAAACTCAGGAAACTCTTTCCAAGAGGATGATCCAGAATCTGCAGCAGCGGAAAAAGATCCCGGGGACGGCTTGTCATTGGTGTACCGGTTAACGCATGGACTACCGGGTCACGTTTAATCTCTTTAACCAGTTTTGATGCGTTTCGACTCCGCTGACTCTGATAATTTTTTAGGTAATGTGCTTCGTCAAAAACAACGCCTTTCCAGTCAAACGCAAGGAGCTTGTCAAGGTGTTTACCGAGAATTTCATAGTTGACAATAATCCAACCACTGTAATCTATAGGGGGGAGCGGCCCGGGACCAACGATGACAGGTTCAGCGTCTGGGAGAACGATTTCGATTTCACGTGCCCAATTGCGTTTAATAGAGGCAGGACAGATCACAAGATAAGGACCTTCTCCTTCCGCCTCAACCATAGCGAGCACCGACTGACGCGTTTTACCGAGTCCCATATCATCAGCAAGCAGGGCGCGACGGCGACCGAGTAGAAAAGCGATACCTTCTATTTGGTGCGGATATAAACCTTGGGAAATTTCTTCGGCACGCGTAAGGCTGTCTTGCTGCATGCAATGTCCCCTTATCTGCCTCTGTCAACCAGCCACAAATCTCCCTGACTGACCGTAGCAAGACGTTTCAACATCACTGCGCCGGGGAAATTGGGGGACATCCCAATCCCCATAGCGAAAATGCGTCCATTGCCCGTGGCGTATTGACCCACAAGCGTCAGATCTGGTCCCTCAATAGTGGTAGGAATGCCATCGCTAAAGAGGACAACGAGGGTCGGTGAAGTCTCGGCGGTTTCCGTCAATGCCGTTAGCATATCGTGGTCGGTCCCTTTTGTGTGGATTTGGGATTGGATGTCGGCGAGATAGTTTGACGACGCGGCAACTGTTTCATCGGTTACCGGAACAAAGTTCTCTTTGTAAACGACCAACTCCGTACTAAATGCAACAATATTAAAACTATCGTGTGGCTCAAGGAAAGTCAACGAATCTCGCATGAGGTCTATAATCTTCTTGAGTTTGTGCGGAGGTAGGTTTTGCATACTGGTTGATAAATCCACGCAGTAGACAATCCGCTGGGGTCCCTCTTGGGCTTCAATGAATTTCACTAACCTACTTTTGTAGCGCGTTTCGACTTTCTCTTCTTTCACAAAGGGACGTTCAATAACCTTTTGCACACGCGGCACATTGTCAAAATCGACAGATGTTGCGGTGGGTCCAATCGGTTCGACTAAGTCGTTGTTGTCGAATTGCTGGAAGGGCGCGGGTTCCGCTGCGGAAACCACCCCACGACTGCTGACGGGCGCGTTGCTCGTGAGGATTTTCAGACGTTGCTGGCTAACATCGCGGGTCTTGTTTTGCACAATTTGCGCACGTTTCGGGGGTGTTACACGTCTAACTTTCGGTTTCTCTTCCTTAACAAACAAGGCGTTAATACTCGACGTTTCTCGCATCGGAGCCGTACTAAACCAATAGAAGAATCCAAGCACCCCGACACCGAGATGCAATAGAACTGAAACAAGGAACGCTTTACTGGATTTCGATTTCATTGTGTTAAAAGTTCCTAATTACCAAATCTGAGGTTATCAAAAATCAACAGATGATAAATTGTCGTAGCCACGTTCATTAAGCGTAAACATTGATTCTGTTTTCAAAGAGAAGCAATTGTTCTTCAGGTCGTATCATCGGTTTGCATTGTTTTAATGCCTGCAACATTTTCTCTGCAATGGCGTGAACTACAGGAATAGCCACACTATTTCCAGTCTGTTTTCTAACGATGCCAGCAAAGAGGTCAATGAAGTTAAATTTATCCATTCTGCATAGAGTATAGCATGTCTGATCAACCATGTCAAATTGTTCTGATTCGTTTTCACAGGACACATAACGAACATAGGCGGGCCCAACGACCCGCCTATACACATCCAAACGGCAGAACCTACCGCATTGATATCTTCTCCTGCGTTTCTAACTTCCGACGGAGCACAACACCCCACTGTCCAACGACCCATAAGGCTTTACCGTCCTTAGAACGCGTAATAACATACAAGTTGTTATCAATATCGGTATACTCTTGTTCCCACGTCTCACCGCCATCGGTTGAGCGGACAATCGTTCCTTCATTGCCAACGGCGTAAACCTCCTGTTCCGAGAGCGAAACGATGCCGTGAAGATCTTTGGGAACACCCGTCAATATAGGTTCCCACGTAAAACCACCATCAATTGTCCTGAGGACGATGCCCGCCTCACCCGCTGCCCATCCTTTCCGCTTGGAGATAAATGAAACGGCGTTGAGATCGTAGTTCGTTTTCGTCTCGTGCATCCGCCAATATTGACCACCGTTAATAGTTCGCTGGGTGACACCCCCTTGCCCGACTGCCCAACCGAGCGGTGCGAATTTCATATCCACACTCGTAAGCCGATCGTTTGCAGTCGTCCGTTGAAGGGTCCATGTAGGACCTCCGTCTTTATTGTGGATAATGTCGCCGAATTGTCCGACTGCCCAGCCTTCAGAGAACTTACCGAAAGCAACATCGTTTAGCGAGAAATTACCGGGCGGATCGTCTTCCATAAACGGCGGACGTTCAGGTGTGTCGCCTGCTGTCCAAATGTTGCCGTCTGTCGTGTACAGCACAGTCCCATCACGTTGCATTGCCCAGCCCCATTTCGGTTCTAAGCTTGCGAAGTGTATACCGATGAAGCGTTGACGCGTTTGACTTCGGAGTTTCTGCCATGTTTCTCCACCGTCTTGGGTTTCCAATAACATACCGCCGTCACCTGCGATCCAACCGTTTTTGTCATCGTAGAAAAGCACCTCTCGGAAATCGCTGCGTTCTTGTTCACCGAGTTGACGCTCCCATGTCTTCCCACCATCTGCGGAGTAGTAAATACTGCCAGCACTGCCAACTGCCCATGCGTGTTCTGTATCAAGAAAATACACACTCGCAATTCGGCGACCACCGCGCCTGCGTCCTCTCGGTTCTGGCGGTGGAGCGGGTTGTTGCTCTGCGGGGGCAGGCGTTGCCCGCTCTGCATTAGGCGGGAGTGCTCCTTCAGGTGCCAGACGCCCCGGACGTTGGCTCTCTGCTCGAAGCCGATTTTGTATCTCCTCCGGTGTCTCGTCATACGCTAATGTGGGTCCCTCAGCAACCTCATCTTCCGATTCATCTTTTTCTGTTTCTGGCGCGGGGTCTTCGGGTATCTCTGGATCAGGGCGTCGCATGGCAAGTATCTCGTCTCTTGTAGCGACCGGGATAGCCTTCCAATTCACCCCTTGGTCTTCGGTGATATATGCACCGCCGCCACCGAGTCCCCACGCTTTGGTATGTGAACGGAAGGTAACACGGCGTAAGCCGCGTGTGCTTTGTGACGTGGTTTTCAATTGCCATGTTTCGCCGCCATCTTCAGTCAACAAGGAGTTCCCGTTACCGAGGATGACCCAACCGCGGTTTTCGTCGGCAAAGTGAACAGCGATACCGGGTTGATTAGTCTTCGCCTGAATTTTCCAGTAGTCCCCGCCGTCAACTGTGTGAAGAATGAACCCACCGTCTCGACGTTGTGGCGTCACTGCCCACCCTATTTGACTATTGATGAAATGGAGATCGGTGATGTTTCCTGTTGTTGTTCCGGTTTTTTGGACTTTCCACGTCTTGCCCCCATCAGTGGTATGCAAGGTCTGCCCAATCGATGCACCAAGCCACCCTTCTGCGGCGTTCAAGAAGTGCATTGTGCTAACGCGAGGAAGGTTTTGCTTGGTTGCTTGAAGGATCGGTCGCCACGTTTCGCCGCCATTTTCTGTTTGGAGTAAAGTGCCAGAACCGAGGGCTCTTCCATGGTTCGCATCAATGAATTCCACTTCGCGCAAATTTTCGCTGACACCGCTATGCTGTGGTAGCCACGTTTTCCCGCCGTCCGTAGTATGGGCGATAACACCACCGGAACCGACTGCCCAGCCGTTTTGGGCATCTACAAAGTGTGTATCTGCAAAATCAGTGCGCCAAGCCGCCTGACGGATAATATCCCAATGGTAAGCCACGGGTTCAACCGGTGCTTCTTCTTCGGCAGCGACGATTTCAGCCTCTTCGGCAACAGGCGGCAATTTGGCGGGCAGTTGTGCCTCTTCAACCGAATACCGCATCGCAATCCCGCCTTTACCGACAGCGACAACGCCATCAGGCGAGAGTGCTAAACCGTAAAGGTCATTATCAGTACCACTCTCCTGCATTTCCCATTTTTTCCCGCCGCTGGTCGTGGTAAGCATCACGCCGTTATCCCCAACGATTAAGCCGTGCTGTGTATCCGCAAAATAGAGTTTATTCAGATTCGCTTGAGTCCCGCTGCGTTGGAAATTCCACTTTTTACCGCCGTTTTTTGTGTGTAAAATCTCGCCGAACTGTCCAACGATCCATCCAGTGTTTTCATCTGCGAAATAGACAGCGTAGAGTTCATTGAAGGTACCCGTCGTCTGTTGGTTCCATGTCAAACCACCATCTTCCGTTGCAAGGCAAACTCCCGGCCATCCAATAGCCCAACCTTTCTTTTCATCAAGGAAAAATACACCCTTTAACATGAGCGAGAAAAAATCCCCAGTTGCGGTTTGTGGGAGCCATGTTTTGCCACCATCAATCGTATGTATGATACTGCCAATATCGCCTACAATCCAGCCAACCTGAGGGCTAACAAAGTGGACAGAACGGAGTGTAAAGGCAGTAGGACCGCGCTGACGTTCCCAATTCATGCCGCCGTCATTCGTATGGACAATAAGTCCGCGTTCACCGACTGCCCAACCGTGCTTGTCAGTCGCGAAATAGATGTTCCAAATACCGTCCCAGATATCTGTCTCAATTTCGTTCCATGTCTGTCCGCCGTCGTTGCTCATCGCCATCGTGCCACGTCTGCCGACCGCAATTGCACGGTTGGCATCCGTAAACTGCACATTCTGTAAATCATTCGCTGTCGTACCGCTCGTCATCTCCCACGTCGCACCCGCATCTGTCGTGTGCAGAATCGTACCGTACCATCCGACTGCCCACGCCTCTGTTGGCGTGGTGAACTGGATGCCTGTCAAATTGTTTTCGGTACCGCTCTCCATCAATTGCCAATTGTCGCCACCATCCTCGGTACGCGTAATAAAGCCGACATCCGCCACGGCGACCCCGTAGTTTTCGTCTGTAAAATGAATGCTATTGATAGTATCTCGGACGTGTCCATTAATCAGCGGGATACGACTGTCTTGACGTTCCCAATTAGCACCGGCAGTCGTCGTATGGAAGATGGAGCCGTCACTGCCAACGATCCAACCCTCATTGTCGCTAATGAAAAACACCTGTTTGTTGTCATTGATCATCCGATCGCGTTCGCCTTCAAAGCGGTTGCTCTGTTCCCGCCACGCTTCGCCACCCGTCTTGGTATGGAAAATTCTATCGTGTGTACCCACAACCCATCCGCTTGAATCATCAACGAACCAGACCCCGTTGAGCATAAATTCGCTAACATACTCGAAGCGTTTCCACTCTTTTCCACCGTTCTTGGTATAGAGCACATCCGAGTCTTCGCCAACAATCCAACCTTCTTTTGAGTTCGCAAAAAAGACATCGAGAAGCATCGCGGAGCTGCCACTCTTTTGCAACGACCAGTGTCTACCGCCATCATCAGTTGCTGCAATTAACCCTTCATCGCCGACTGCCCAACCGTTCTGTGCGTTTGTAAAATAAACTGCTTTGAAATCCAAGGAGGCGTCAGGCATGCGAAATCCAGGACTTGTTGTATCAACTTCCTGCTGCTTCCACGTCTTTCCGCTATCTGCCGTATGGGCTATCAGACCGCCCTCGCCAACAATCCATCCTTGTCTATGGTTGACAAAGTGGAGATCCGTGAAATGTGTCTCCCAATCCGCTTTGCGTGTTGCCTCCATCTTAACACAGCCGTTAATAAGCAGCAGGATTCCAAGCATAGGGACTATGAAAAAACTATTGACAAGATGTTTCGATTTGCAAACTACACCTAAATTCATATTACGTGTCGAACTCATGTTTACCTCCAAGGTCTCCGTCCGGTGCTGGAGAGCGTAGATCATCAGGTCTCTTCTCCGCAAGAGGATGCTATTTTCGGAATTCAGAAGATGTAAAAAGAATTAGGGGATCCACTATAATAACCGCTATTTTCACCCAAAAAGACCAGAACGCGCAACAGCAATGCCTATCGCTATAACAACAGGCAGCGCGATAACGCCTATCTGAACAATAGTAGAACGCCGCGCACCGAGTTGCTGGATCCTTTCTATCCGACCAACCGGTGCTAAGAACAACGCCGCTGCCAACAGGAGTGCACTCGCCACAGGGACCTCTTCATAAAAGTAACCGTTCATCCAGATGCCCGAAAGTAAAAGTGCCACTACCGGTGCCACCCCAAGCGGAAAAACCTGCCATTTGTTGTTCTCGGCACGCTGTCCAACAAGCGTAATAATCCAACTCGCAGCAAAAAATGCGACCAAGATACCAGTATGCTGCGCCAACCGCAAACTCCCCGAAACCGCAAAGATTAACGCTGTACCACCAGATAGCCCAAAATAGACAAACGGACTCGAACCGCCAGCTGGCAAAATCGTAAAACTCTGCTGGACTGTATGCCAAAAAATAAAAATCGCAACGGCGAGGCACGCCCACCAGATGACCCCTTCAAACTGTCCCCACGTATACTTAAACGCTGAATTCAGGAGCAATCGCGGTATAACGATTGATAGTCCTATCTGGACGATTAAACGTCCCAAACGCGAAGAATGCCAAAAAGAACCTAAGATAAGTCCAATGATGGCAAGATAGCAGAGCCAATGTACACCTTCACGGGGCTGTAAGGGCGGCGAACCTTCTAAGCCGATATACCCAACGATGTATCCAGTACTCAGACCAACTGCGACAAGCCATCCAGAAAACCAGTCTTTCTTGTGATCACTCTCTCTTTTTGAGACAAGTGATTTCGCGAGTATAAAAATCCCACCGCCGACAACAGCCGGTAAAAGGAAACTGAGGATCAGTTGTTTGAATATTAACATCTGTGGAGCAGTGCTCCCTTCTTCGATGGCGAGGTTTGCAGCGGACACGCCCAAATGCGACCCGCATACCTAACCTCGCCAACAATAGGCTGCCCTATTTGTGCACGGCTTCAATGCTGACAGTAAGCCGGATGTCATCGCTGACGGGACCTACCATGAAAGTCATCCCGAACTCGCTCCGTTTGATGGTAAAAGTACTTTCAAAACCGATAAGGGATTCACCTTTTTGACCTTGGCCTCTTCCCGTAATTTCAACGTCCACCGTGATAGATTTCTTAACGCCGTGTAATTCAAGGTCACCCGTAACCTCGAGTACGTCTTCTTCGCTTTCCTTCGCTTTCACCTTGCTGCTTTTAAAGGTGATGACGGGAAACTGCTTTGCACTGAAGAAGTCGGAACTTCTGAGATGTTGGTCGCGTTTTTCGTTGCCAGTATCAATGCTTTTTGCCTTGACCTCAAATTCCACTTCACTCTTGGATACATCTTCATCTATCTTTAGTTTGCCGGTAAATTCATTGAATCTACCATAGTTATAACTCACACCTGCATGTTTTGCTCGGAAAATTATCATTGAGTGCACTGTATCTATTTCATACTTATCTGCCGCATCTGCAAGTTGCGTGATTCCAACAAAACCGATGAGTAATAAGATCACAAGACTTCCAATATAAAAGCCCCGCAAATTCTGTCCTAAATCCATTTTCATTGAGAAAGATCTCCTTATTTGTTTGTAGTTTCACTAAAAAGTATGCGTCTATTAGACATAAAGAAGTATAACCTATTTTTCAAAACGCGTCAACGAAAAATGGGGGTAAGGGACGCGTCAAAGTTTTTCTTGAATTTCATTGTGAAATTGTGATATAATTATTAATAAAGTGTGTTAACGACGATGGTTTTGGCGAAACTCACTATAGGACCATACCATGACAATGGGAGGGGCTTAACGAATATGAAAGTATCGCGATCAAGGGTTACGATCCATTTAACGGTGTATTTACTCTGGCTGGGAGCGTGGATGCCGTTTGTAACAGCGGATAATCATGGCGCAGAGGCACCCGTCAGCTACCACTCACAGATCGTCCCAATTCTCAAGCGAAGTTGTCAAGGATGCCATCACCCAGGCGATCCAAACGGCGGCTTGATTGTCACAACCTATACTGATCTCAAACAAGGTGGGATGGCGGGTGACGCAACAATCGTCCCGGGGAAACCGGATGACAGCCTCATCATTGAGCTTATCTCCGGCGATGAACCGGCAATGCCACAAAACATGGAACCGCTCTCCCATGAAGAGGTCGAACTCTTCCGACGTTGGATTCTTGAAGGCGCGTCCGATGACACACCCGCCGAAGTCGATGATATCGGTGAGGGAAACTATCCGATCTACACCGTGCCGCCGGTGGTTACGGCACTGGCATACTCACCTGATGGCAGCACGCTCGCAGTATCAGGGGTCCGAGAAGTTTTATTATATGACACGGCGAATTATGAACTCAAAGCGAGATTGGTGGGTAAAGCGCGTCGAATAGAGTCACTGACGTATACAGCAGATGGAAAAATATTAGGCATGGCAGGCGGATCCGCCGCACAATTTGGCGAAGTGCAGCTCTGGAATACCACAACGAATACACTTATTAAAGCGATGCGTTCCAGCTATGATACAATTTACGGACTCTCTTTCTCACCAGATGCCAGTCGCGTCGCTTTTGGATGCTCAGATCAGACGGTGCGTGTCTTATCCGTTGAAGATGAAAAAGAGCTCATTAAATTTGATAACCACAGCGATTGGGTTTTCGGCACTGTTTTTTCTGTTGACGGCTCACATTTTGTGAGTTGTGGACGTGATACCGCACTCAAATTGGTTGAGGTAGATACAGGTTCTTTTGTTGACGACATCAATTCCAGCAACAAGGGCTATGGGGAAATCAACACGATCGCACGGCATCCGACTGAAGACCAAGTTTTGAGTGCCGGCGAAGATCGGATCCCGAGACTCTACAAAATTTTCCGCGAAATACGGAGAGATGTGGGTAATACGGACTTTAACCTCATCCAAGCCTATGAAGCACAATCGGGGACAATTGAAGGCGTAGCATTCTCCGCAGACGGCAGCCGGTTTGCTACTGGCAGCGCAGGTGGCGAAGCACGTATCTATAACGTAGCCGATGGGAAGCGTTTGGCGAGCATGCAAGGGGATGCTGTCGGTGTTTTCGCAGTCTCATTCCATCCTGATGGTACACAACTCGCTACGGGCGGTTTCGACGGAAAGATTCGGATATTTGACGCTTCTGGGAAACTACTGAACGCCTTTATGTCTGTGCCGATCGAACCTGCCGGAAGTGAGGATGTCACATTGGTCGTGTCAGGCATGACGTGAGGGGCGTGTGTCGCGAAAGTGCAGGGTGCACTTACACAACACCAAAGCGTTATCAGCGTTAAGGTCTCTCTACCCGATCAAGCCGTCATTAAAGTCCGAAAAAACACCGCGACTGCCACTGACCTCGCGAACATTGTTAAAGCGTCTGGGTTTAGCGCAACGACTCAATAGCACACACGAAGAGGCTGATGAATGGCTGTTAAAGCACCCAATATTCTCTGGGTTTGCACAGATCAGCAGCGTTACGATACAATCGGGGCGTTGGGGAACCCATACGTGTCAACGCCGAACATCGATAGTCTCGTAACGGAAGGGGTCGCGTTCACGCATGCCTACTGCCAAAGCCCTATCTGCACGCCGAGTCGGGCAAGCTTTCTCACAGGTATGTATCCGAACGCGACACACGCGAATCGCAACGGAAACGATTTCTTTCCTGACGCGTATCCGCTTGTGACGCGGACCCTCGCAGACATCGGCTATGATTGTGGCCTGATAGGCAAACTCCATCTTGCGAGTGCTTACCGTCGAATAGAACCACGTACAAACGACGGATACCGCTACTGGCAGTACAGCCATGCCCCACGCGACGACTGGGAACACGGACACGACTACGCAGATTGGGTACGCTCGAAAGGCCATATTTTAGGCGAATTGAACCGAAATCCAGAAGGCGTGCCAGCAGAATTACATCAGACAACGTGGTGTGCAGAAAAGACAATCGAGTTCATCCGTGAAGAACGCGATGGCCCATGGCTGGCGAGCGTCAATATCTACGATCCACATCCACCTTTCAATCCGCCACAGACGCACCGAGAACAATTTAATCCAGCAGAGATGCCAGAACCGCTCTTCCGAAAGAGTGATCTCGAACAGCAGATCCGTTTACAAGCAGTCGATTTTCAATCCAAAGTCCGAACACCTGATGAATTGGACATCCGCAACCCGATTTTACCAGGGTCCTCACCCGTTACTGGCGAGGGGCAGACCCCGCGCCAAGAGACGAATGCAGTCGGTGCAAGGGATGCCAAGACGCTCAAAGCCGCTTATTACGCGATGATCCAACTCGTTGACGAGCAGTTGGGTAGAATGCTTGAAGCACTTGAGGAAACAGGACAACGCGAAAATACCGTCATCATTTTCACCAGTGACCATGGCGAAACGCTCGGCGACCACGGATTGATTCAGAAAGGGTGCCGATTTTACGAAGGCTTAGTCCGAGTGCCGTTGATTTTTGCATGGCAAGGACAGTTCGTGAACGGTCTCAAAAGCGACGCACTCGTTGAACTTGTTGATAAAGCACCGACACTTTTGGAATTAGCGGGCTTAACACCGCCCGAAGGCATGCACGGACGATCGCTACTACCTATCCTCCGGGGTGAGGCAGATGCAAGCCATCACCGGGACTTTGTCCGGTGTGAATATTATGATGCTGTTAATCTCCGTGACCATTCTTTCGCAACTATGTACCGAAATGAACGTTATAAATTGGTAGTCTATCACGGACACAAGGAGGGAGAACTCTACGACTTAATCGATGATCCCGACGAGTTTGACAATCTCTGGCATACCCCCGATAAACAGGACATCAAACTGGAACTATTGAAACAGAATTTCGACGCGTCTATGTTTGCCATGGACATAGGACCGCGGCGGGTGGGACCGATGTAAATCTAAAGAACGTTCTGTCGTATTATGCTTGAACGCAACACCATCTATTGTGGGGACACATTTACACTACTAAAAAAGATCCAAGATGCTTCAGTAGACCTGATTGTATGCGACGGCCCGTATGGTGTAACAGAGAATTCGTGGGATGAAATTTCCTCAATTCAGGAATTTAATCTCGCGCTCATCGAAAAGTTCACGCCGAAGCTGAAAGCTGGCGGCGCACTCTATCTGTTCGGTAAACCCGATTGTATTGACTTTATAGATTATCGAAAATTCTTGAACCTCCGTTCAAAGATTGTATGGTATCAACCGAGCAGACTCGCACAGGGACGCATCAATTACACCAATAACTACGACATTGTCTGCTATTTTATCAAAGGCAAAAAGCCACAGTGTTATAACTTGGATGCTATTAGAGTTTCACAACTTGTTGAGTTAGAGCATCGGCTTCGGTGTGAAAATGTGCCATCCGTGACAAATGGCAAGTTTGGAAAGACGAAATACAATCCGAAAGGAAAAAATCCTGGAGATGTCTGGGGTGATATAAAACAGCTAACCTATAAGTCGAAGGAATTAGTGAACAGGAAGGCACTCAATACGATCCAGAAACCAGAGAAATTAATCGAGCGAATTGTATTAGCAAGTTCATCGCCGGGCGATCTGGTTTTGGATCCCTTTGCCGGTGTAGGGACTTGTCCGGTGGTGTGTCAGCGGCATCAGCGAGATTTCATCGGGTTTGAAATTGAACCAAGTTTCGTGGAAATAGGAAATCAACGGCTCCAAGAGTGCCCAAACAAATCAGACTCGTATTTATAGGAAAAGGCAAGCGGTCTCTTGTGGGAGGGTTTTGTAAGCCCGATTTATCTCAAATGCCGAAACACATTCAGCTTTAATTTCACAGATGGTTAAAATTTCGCGTAATCTGTGTAAGCCACGAAATCCGCGATACAGAATATTTTGACAAAAACATTGTTGCATGATATTCTGTATAAACAGACATTATAGTAGAACCCGTACTTATTTGCACACTGGAGAAATCGTAGGGGTTGGGTTACCCAACCCCTACGAGCGAAAAGTGTAAACTTATTTTTGGATTTTACTATAAAATAGGACTTGTGCATGCTGCTCTTTTGTAGCATAGACTGTTAGCCTGTGCTAAGAGAGCATCTGCGTTTTTTCCAAGCTTGACAGTGTGTACTAAAATTAAAATTACGTAGGTCCTATAAAAGAGAAGTCTAACTGTCCATCAATCCTATTTTGGGAATGTGCTATTATCAATACGCAAGCAAACACACGTTGACTTGCGTAGACACATAAGGAGCGAGCATGGAACGGAAAATCGTAATTTACTTGACATTTCTTCTCTGTTTTGGTATAAGTATGGGGAATGCTGCGGTGGAAGTCGGGTTTATTAATCTCGGCAAAGAAGGTGATTTTACTGCACCCGCATTGGAATTTGCTGAAAAAACGTTCAAAACAAAACAACTCGCGAAAGCGGACTTGAAGAGCGATACCTTTAAGCAGTTCGCTGTTGTCTGGTGGCATGATGGCGATGAAGATCCGGGCGGATTATCCGACGCAGAAATTAATGCGTTCATGGATTACGCTGAAAGCGGTGGCGCAGTGCTGCTGACAGGCGCGGCGATTCGGTACGCTACCCCGTTGGGATTAGAAAACGCAGAACCACGAAAATTTGGACCCGTTGAAGACGACGGAAGCAATGTCGGTATTATCGTCCTCAAAGAGACGCTGGAACTCGGCTTGACGGAAGGGCTCGAAAATGTTGATGGGAAAACACCGAAAGTCGATGATTGGATTCGGGTCAATTCAACTGGGTTCCCAGTCAGTGGTGACTATTTTGACACGATTTGGAAAAATTTTACGACCCTCGCACATGCTTGGGAGGGCGGTACCAATTACGCAGATAGAATCGCAGCGTTCGGTTATTGGGAAGCCGGAGACGGTAAAGTTTTTAACATGAACTGGCGGCTCCCGAATTATCATAAAAACAACGAGAGTATTGATCAGATAGAGAAACTTACAGAAAACGTTATCAACTATTTAGCGAGTGAATCCGAATTCTTAGATGTTTCCGCCGGTGGAAAGTTGCCGATGGTCTGGGGACACTTGAAGAATCAGGAATAGCGCGGAGCGTTCGCTCACAAACCTAACGATAAAAATTTTGAAATTACGTCACATTTCCGCGTACCACAAGGCATCTGCACGTCACTGTGACGTTTATAACGTCACACGTATACGAACTTACGAACCATTAGCAACAGCAAATTTTGGCTTGCAAGTTATGCCAAAAAAAATATCTTTCATTGCAAAATCTAAAAGTTGGAGAAGAAATACAATTGAATCTACCTGAAGGAGTTAAAGCACGACTTGATCAAGGAAACCTAACTGGAGATATAGCCTTCTCACCGGACGGTACACAACTTGCAGTCGCCTGTGACATCGGGGTTTGGGTCTACGATGTAGAGAGTGCAACAGGGCTCAATCTACTTGTAGAGCATAAAGAATACGTCAGGTGTGTCGCCTTTTCGCCTGATGGCGGGGCAATCGCGAGTGGAAGTATTGACAACACCGTTGTGCTGTGGGATGCAACCAGCGGGGCTCCGACAGCAACGCTCACCGGACATACTGACGCTGTTAGAAGCATTGCCTTTTCTCCTGATGGGAACACGGTCGCGAGTGGAAGTCCTGATAACACGGTGCGTCTGTGGGATGTGAACACAGGAGAAATTAAAAACACACTCGCAGTTGAACAATTCTCTATTAGATCCGTTACATATTCACCGGATGGAAGCACTATTGCTGCTGGCAGTGGTGGTGATACTATACTCTTGTGGGATGCTGCCACCGGACAGCATAGGGCAACACTCACCGGACATAAACATATTGTTAATTCTGCTGTTTATTCTCCTGATGGCGAGACCATTGCCAGTGGGAGCACTGACCGCACCGTGCGCCTGTGGGATGCGGTGACGGGTGAACCGGAAGATACACTCACCGGACACAGAGGTTACGTCTGGAGTGTCGCATTTTCACCGGATGGCACAACGCTCGCAAGCAGTAGTAGTGACGGTACAGTGCGTTTGTGGGATACCAAGAGAGGCAGATCGAAAGACACACTCACCGGGCACACAGGTAGTGTCAGAAATGTTGCTTACGCGCCTGATGGCAGTCTGCTCGCGAGTGCGAGTGAAGACAACTCTGTTTTGCTTTGGAATCTCTCTTAAACTGTTGACACAAAATCAACACAGATGATACATTAAGGCAGGCGAACAACGATCAAATATTCATTGTGGTTCTCGGTAAAAGAGGTTTTGAATTAACCTAACCACCTCCCAACCGGCAACCTAAAGGAATCTGCGTATCAGATTTCCGTACCGACAACCGACAATAAAAAGGAGGACGGCGTTCCCTCCGTCGACTACAGCCGGAAGGTTTCTACGCCGAATTTTTGATGAAACCCAGGTTTAACTTTGTAACAACATTTCTTGTTGCATTTTCCATCTGCTTCGCGTTCCAGTTAGCAGCGCAAAGTGAGATGGCGCGGCCTGCAAGTGCCGAAGTGCCGACAGCGGAACAGTGGCTTGCAAGCATCGCTTTAACAGAGTTGAGGGTTCATCCGGAGTCACTGACATTGGAGCACGCGCGCGATGGCAGACGCGTACTCGTGTCAGGTAAGACAAAAGATGGCACTTATGTAGATGTGACACCGTGGGCGACGCTGACACCGGCTACGGCTACGGTAAAGGTGCATGAAGATGGCTATATCTTCCCGATGGCAGTTGGCACAACAAAAATCGTCGTTACTGTCAGCAGCGTGAGTGCCGAATTGCCCGTAGAGGTTAAGGGCATGGAAGCGCCACCTGTCAGTTTCGTACGGGATGTCATGCCGCTCCTAAGCCATGCTGGGTGTAATAACGGCACATGTCACGGTGCAGCAAAAGGTAAAAATGGATTCAAACTTTCACTCCGTGGCTACGATCCCGATTTTGATTATGAACTCTTGATTGAGGACATATCCGGCAGACGGTTTAATCGAGCGTTTCCCGAACAGAGCCTGATGTTGCTCAAGCCGACATCCGAAGTGCCACACAAAGGTGGACAGGTGATCGTACCCGGTTCGCGGGATTATGAACTCATCCGCCAGTGGATAGTGGAAGGGGCGAATTCTGATGTCAAAACCACACGGCGTGTGGAGAGGTTGGAAGTCTTACCCGATTCCGCTGAACTCGCTGTGCCCGGCATGAAACAGCAGCTCATTGTCATCGCGCACTATCCCGATGGCACAACACGGGATGTCACCCGTGAAGCGAAATTCACCAGCAGCGTCAATGAAGTCGCAAAAATTACTGACGACGGTGTGGTAACCGCAGAGCGCCGGGGCGAAACCGCTATCCTCACCCGATATGAAGGTGCCTACAGCACGAATGGCATCATCGTTATGGGCGACAGAAGCGGTTATAAATGGGTTCAAACGCCTGAGTATAACTATATTGATACGCACGTGCATAATAAACTGAAGCGGATGAAAATCCTGCCTTCTGAGCTTTGCACAGATGAAGAATTTGTACGGCGCATCTATTTCGATCTGACAGGTCTCCCGCCGACACCCGAACAGGCGCGGAGTTTCCTCGCTGATACCACCGCCTCTAAAACCAAACGCGAAAAACTCATTGACACACTCGTCGAAACACCAGAGTTTATTGACCACTGGACACATAAGTGGGCAGACCTGCTGCAGTCTAACCGAAAATTTCTCGGTGAACGCGGGGTCTGGCTCTTCCAACAGTGGATCCATCAGGCAATCGCTCAAAATCGTCCGTATGACCAATTTGTACGAGACCTGATTACAGCGACCGGAAGCACCTACGCGAACCCCGCGGCAAGTTATTTTCGTGTATCCCGTGAATATACCGCTGCAGTCGAAAACACAACGCAGCTGTTCTTAGGCGTTCGGTTTTCATGCAACAAATGCCACGACCATCCGTTTGAGAAATGGACGCAAAACCAGTACTATGAACTTGGCGCGTTCTTCGCGGATGTCAATGTGAAACAGGGGCAGCTACCGGGAGATGAAATCGTCTACGCGAGTTACACCGCAACCCCTGTGAAACACCCACGAACCTTAGCGGTCGTTGAACCGTCAGTCCCGTTCGGGGAAGTGATGGCAGAAACCGACGATAAGCAGCAGATGCTCGCAACGTGGCTTACCTCCAAGGAGAATCCGATGTTCGCACGCGCCGGTGTGAATCGCCTTTGGAGTTACTTCATGGGACGCGGGATTATTGAGCCTGTGGATGATATCCGCACCAGTAATCCGCCGAGCAACCCTGAACTGCTCGATGCATTGACGATGGATTTCGTGGACAGTGGATTCGACATGAAGCATATCATGAAAACGGTCACTCGTTCCCGAACCTATCAACAGAGTATCAAGACGAATAAGTGGAACAAGGCAGATACAATTAACTTCTCACACGCGGTCGCAAGACGCTTGACGGCAGAACAGCTGTTAGACGCTATCGGCATTGCAACAGGGAGCCGACCCCGGTTCCAAGAGGTACCCAAAAACTTCCGCGCTGTGCAATTGCCAGACAGCAAGGTGAAAGATGATGGGTTCTTGAAACTATTCGGCAGACCCGAACGCGAAACCTCGTGTGAATGTGAACGCACGACCGAGGTCAGTCTTGCACACGCAATGAACCTCATTAACGGACCCACGGTCGCAGAAGCACTTATTGATCCAAAAGGACGTATCGCACAACTTATCAAAACGAATCAAGATGACCGAGCTCTCGTTGAAGAATTATATCTCGCAACATTTTCTCGGTTACCAGAGAAGAACGAATATGCAGTAGCGGTTGAACATATCGCGAACGCTGAATCTAAGGAAGAAGGGGCGCAAGACCTGTTGTGGGCATTGATTAATAGTCCCGCCTTCTTATTCAATCGCTAAATGGTTATTAGTTATAAGTGGTTAGTTATAAGTTAAGAGACTTTGGAACTTTCTCAAGCAACCTCTTTAACTTATAACCTATAACCTTGATCAACAACTCGTCTACAGATACTTTTGCTAAGGCACGAGTTGTTGGTCAAAACTTATAACTCTAAAAAACGGAGGAAACAATAGATGTTATCGTTACCACAATTACCCGGACGCTTGTGTGACGGGTTCTCACGTCGTGAATTTCTACGTGTCGGTGGTGCGGCGATGCTCGGCATTAGTCTGCCACAGGTATTGTCACTCCAAGCGAACGCGAATACGGCAGTTGACCCCGCGAAGCCGCTAAACGGATGGGGGAAAGCCAACTCGGTTATCCTTCTCTTTTTACAAGGCGGTCCTAGCCACCTCGATATCTGGGATCCAAAACCCGATGCACCTTCAAACATTCGGGGTGAATTCAAACCGATCCCGACCAACGTGCCAGGGATTCAGTTATCTGAGACAATGCCGCGTTTGGCACAGCAGATGGACAAAGCCTGCTTGATCCGTTCGGTAAGCTACACACCGGCAGGGCTTTTCAACCACACTGCTGCGATGTATCAAATGGTTACTGGCGAAACACCCGATAAGGTCGCGCCTTCAGGACAACTTGATCCGCCTTCGCCTGCCGACCATCCGAATGCCGCAGCGCATATCTCAAATTACCGACCCCCTGATGAACCGATGCTCGCGGCAGTACAACTTCCGCGTCCGATGCAAGAGAGTAATATCATCGGTAAAGGCGGAAACGCCGGTTTCTTGGGGAGAGCCTACGATCCGTACTTCCTCTTCCAGGATCCGAATCAGGATATTAACCTTGACGACTTAAGCTTGCGTCCAGAAGTGCCACCCGTGCGCTTGAAACGCCGGAAAAACCTCCTTGAGACGATTAACGCCGGTATGCCCGAAATTGATAAGGTTGCAGACTCTTATGCCTTGAACGAGTATTATGAGAAGGCGTACAACCTCATCTTGTCGCAGCGGGCGCGTAACGCTTTCGATCTGTCCCAAGAGTCAGATGAGATGCGCGATAAGTACGGTAGACATACCTTCGGACAGAGCGCACTCCTCGCTCGGCGATTGGTGGAAGCTGGCACCCGGTTCGTTCAAGTGAACTGGCCCTCTGTCGCAAATGGCGATCCGAACACGACTGCGTGGGATACGCACGCAACTAACTTTGGTCCATTGAAAAACCTTCACTGCCCGAAGTTAGACAGTGCCGTCTCCTCATTGCTTGAAGACTTGGATCAACGTGGGATGTTAGAGGATACACTCGTCTTAGCCATCGGTGAATTCGGACGCTCGCCGCGGATGGGTATTAGCACCTCCGGTAATAGCAACGCTCCTGATGGACGCGACCACTGGCCCTATTGCTACACAGGGTTAATCGCAGGCGCAGGGGTCAAAGGTGGACAGGTTTACGGGAAGTCTGATGCTACAGGTTCAACACCACTTGAGAACCCGGTACACCCACGCGACATCCTCGCTACGGTCTACCATACACTCGGCATTGAACCGCATACAATCGTCTACAACCATTTAGATCAACCGCGTGAATTGGTGAAAGGCGAACCGATCGCTGGAATCTTCTAAAATAGTTTTCAGTCTTCAGTTGTCAGAGGAGGGATTATCAGTACGGGAACTAGTACGTTCCCTTTCGGTTATCAGTTTTCAGTTACAAGAGGACTTTGATTTAATCAACCCCTCATTTAACTGAAAACTGAAAGGATTTTTGAAAAAAATCCGTACTGAAAACTGACGACTATGCCTCTGATGACTGATAACTGATGACTACTAAAGAGGTCATCAAAATGCCTAACAAGTTATTTCGGAAGTCTGCGGTGGCACGTCATCGCGATGATCCTGATCGCGAGACCACCCAGAGGAGGCGAGTCAGTTCCTCCACTTTCTGTCTTCCACTCAAATACTGTTGTTTCTCCCTGTCAATCTTTTTTCTAACAATTAGTTTCGCACACGCCCAGGTTGTGCCAGCATTATCGACTGTCTCCCCGCAAGGCGCGCAACAGGGACAGAACGTAGAAATTACGCTCAAAGGTCAAAATCTTGACACGGCAACGGCCGTATGGTTCAGTGGAACCGGCATCACCGCAGAAATTAGACAGGAAACACAGCAAGCAGCTGTCCTCTTTAACGGTGCTGGTGTCTCAGGGCGTGTGCCTACCGACATGCAGCTGGTTGCCTCTCTAACGATTGACCCTGATGCACCATTAGGCATCCAACGGATGCGGATCGTTACGCCTTATGGTATTTCCAACGCACAAAACTTCGTTGTCGGTAACCTGCCGGAGGTGAAAGAAGATGAAGCAACCGAAGAGACTGAAAAGTCAAACTATCTGGAGTTGCCTGTCACTGTGAACGGTGAGATCACATCAATTGATGATCAAGACAGTTTCAGTTTTAACCTGAAAAAAGATGCGAAACTCATCTGTGAGGTAACAGCGCAACGGATAGGATCTCCTCTGGATTCATATCTCATCCTCCAAGACGCTAAGGGGGCTGAGGTCGCGAACAGTGGACAGGGGAACGGATTAGATTCTCTCCTAAATTATACCGCCCTTGAAACGGGTAAATACACACTCCATATCCGAGATATCCGCTACAAAGGTGGAAACGGATTTCGCTATCGGTTGAGTATCGGTGAATTACCCTATCTTGAGACAATTTTTCCGCTTGGCGGGCAACGCGGAACGGATAATACGATCGCTGTCGCCGGCGCAAATCTTGAAACAGTGAATGCTATACAGGTCTCAATAGATGCTGAAACGCCAACCGGTGAACAGACACTGAGGGTAAAGACTTCTTCAGGGTTGACAAGTAATCCGCACCCTTTTTCCATCGGTAGTTTGGCAGAAATCGGAGAAAGTGAACCCAACAATACAGCTGAAAAAGCAAATGCCGTGAACGCACCGATAACGATCAACGGAAAAATTGACAAATCGGGTGATGTTGATCGGTTCGCATTTGAGATAAAACAGCCTCAGCTTCTCGTCTTTGAGGTGGAGGCACTGAGATTGTCATCGCAGCTTGATGCGCTTCTCACGCTCTACGGTGCAGAAAAACAGATGGAAGCCGCAACAGACATGGAAGCCGAGAGTGCCGAGAAAGAACAGGTCTTGATGGTGAATGACGATGCCAGCGGTTCCGACGCACGCATTGAGTGGAATTTCACGGACGCGGGAAAGTATTCTGTCGCGATTCGAGATCTGAACAACCAAGGCGGTGATGCTTATTCATACCGTTTAAACATCCGTCCCTTAGAACCAGACTTCACGCTCAGTGCAGTCGTACTTGACAGCCAGAACCGTCCATCCGGTTTAGATAGCCCGCGTGTCAGCCGGGGCGGGACTTTCACAATCCAGGTTAACGTTAATCGCCTTGATAGACTCAGGGGGGCCATCCGCTTACACTGTCCTACCTTACCGAAAACGTTTGAAGTGAGTCCTGCTGTTGTTGAGACCGGTCAAAATAAGGCACTGCTCACGGTCACTGCACCGTGGGATGTCCCACTCGGTCTGATGCCATTTTCTGTCGCCGGAGTCTGTGCGATTGGCAATCGTCAATTAGAACGCACTGCCACACCTTCTCCGATACTGCTGACAGTGATGGAGGCACCGGAATTTACACTGACACTCGCCGAGATTAGCACAAGTGTCACACATAACAAAACGGTCAACCTGCACGTAACGGCGAATCGGCGCGACGATTTCACAGGTCCCATCACACTCACCGTCGTAGGCTTACCACCCCGAGTGACAGCAAAGCCTGTCAATATCGCCGAGGGTAAAAATGAGGCAGTCCTCTCTGTAAAAGCAGGAAGTTTTGAGCGAAGGGAACAGTTTTCTGTCGTGCCTGTACCGGGCATTAACTATATCTCCGTTTTTGGCACGGCGAAAGTTGATACGGAGACGGTAAGTCAGTCAACACCCGCTATTCCGCTGACGATTCTTGAAGCACCTTTCATTGTGACAGTCGAGCCTTTGCGCTTTAGCATCGTCTTCCCCGCAACGGCTACTACAAATGCAGACGCAACGGCAGTTCCACAAGGGGGCACCGTGGCAATTGCAGCAAACCCAAATGCAGATACCGAGTCTTCTCTCACGGAGGAAACCGATCCGCCAGCGACAAAGGAGGCAATACTCACGCTGACAATCGTCCGACAAGGCGGTTTTACGGATGAAGTTACGCTGACACCACTCAATTTACCAGAAGGGTTCACCACGGAAACTGTAACTATCCCCGTGAATGAAACCGAGGTCAAGGTGCCACTAACAGTTCTCGGTTCTTTAGAAGATAAGACGTATCAGTTCAAATTCCGAGGGGCAGCGACGATCAACGGCAAACCTTTTGTACAGGATAGTCCTATCCTCAACGCGAAAATTATCCATTAAATAGTTATCAGTTACCGGTTATCAGTTATCAGTTAAAGAAGTCTGTAAAGTGTGCAAAGGTCTATAAAGTTGCTAACTTCAAAACTTGAGGCACTTTAGCACACTTCGCAACTTTCTTACTGAAAACCGATAACTGAAGACTGAAAACCATACATGACAGATTCCCCCTATACACTTATCCATCAAGACAAAACTACTGCGGCTCGAGTCGGCAAACTCCACACAGCGCATGGCGTTGTGAATACACCGATATTTATGCCTGTCGGAACGCGCGGGACGGTCAAAGCGTGCACCCCACAAATGCTATCTGATCAGATTCGGGCGGAAATTATTCTCGCAAATACCTATCACCTCTATCTACGTCCTGGGCACGAGATTGTCCAAGAAACAGGGGGTTTACACGCGTTTATGGGGTGGCAGCACCCTATACTGACCGATAGTGGTGGGTTTCAGGTTTTTAGTCTCGGTCCGCTCCGCACGATTACAGAGGAAGGCGTGAAGTTCCGTTCCACGATAGACGGCACTGAACACTTTATCTCGCCCGAACGATCCATCGAAATCCAAAATGCCCTCGGTGCGGATATTATCATGGTATTTGACGAGTGTCCTGCGTTACCAAATGATTATGCCTATCTTAAGGATTCCATGGAGATGACATTACGATGGGCTGCACGCAGTAAAGAGGCACATCAGAATTCCGATCAACTCCTCTTTGGCATTGTGCAAGGCGGTATGGAACGCGACCTACGTCAGGCAAGCGTGAACGGCACAGTCTCAATCGGTTTTCCGGGGTATGCTATTGGCGGCTTAAGCGTCGGGGAAGAAAAGGAATTGATGTACGAGGTACTCGCATACACCGCGCCCTTGCTACCAGCGGAAAAGCCGCGCTACTTAATGGGAGTCGGTACCCCTGAAGACTTGGTCCACGGGGTGCGCTGTGGGATTGACATGTTCGATTGTGTGATGCCGACCCGAAACGCACGCAACGGTTCCTTATTTACAACAACAGGTATCGTCCGCATCCGCAACTCAAAGTATAGGCGTGACTTCAGTCCATTGGATCCAGAATGCACGTGTTATACCTGTCAAAACTTCACACGGACTTATCTCCGACATCTGCATATCGAAAATGAGATTCTCGGTTCACAACTGCATACGTTGCACAACTTGCATTTTTACGCCAGTTTAATGCGTGGCATTCAACGCGCCATCTGTGACGGAAATTTCGCGACACTCACAGATGGCGAACTAAATGTTAGCACGCTGGTGAAATTAGGACAGCCTACCGACGAGACGATTTAAACAATGGACTGCAACGAAGACAGACTCCGCAGTTCAAAGACTATCAGTAAAGAGCCGGTTTGACGCGCCCAATCCTCTTTTGACTGACTGCCGATTCCTGACTGCTGAAAGCGATTCTTCTTACTTCCGAGTTGTGACGGGACAGGCTACCCAACCAAGTATTTAAACACAGAAGAGAGATTATCATCCGGGGAGTAGAGTTGGGAAACATTCAATTCGTTTTCGATGAGGAGTTCAGGGAGTCTGGCATAAAAAGCATCCGGTTTAGCGGTTTCGAGAATAATATCGCCTGCTGCACCTGTTCCAGATTCATTCACAGCGTCACTATTATTAACAAAAGTTACACTCAAGATGTCTGAAAAAGGTAGACAAACTTGTGCCAAACGGCGCGGTTCATCGGTGCTTAAGTAGACTTTATGCGGATGTTCGTCAATCAGTTCTCGGATATCAGAGATTGTACCTTCTGCAAGGATACGTCCTTGATGAATGAGCAGAATCGTCTCTGTTAAGGCTTCAATCTCGTAGAGGATATGGCTTGAAACAATGATGCTAATGCCTGTGTCGGCAAGGTCTTTCAGCAGCGCAAGAACGTGTCGTCTTCCATTCGGATCTAAACCCGTGAGCGGCTCGTCAAGAAATAGGAGTTCCGGTTCGTGTACCAATGCCTGTGCAAGTTTGATACGCTGCCGCATACCCTTGCTATAAGAACCGATAGGTCGATCCTTTGCCGATAGCATGTCCACTGTTTCCAATACTTGTAGGGCCCGGGATTCTACTTCTGTTTTGTCGTATCCACTTAACGTGGCGAAAAAGGTGACAAACTCAAGTCCACTCATGAATTGATATGCCAATTCTATATCGGGACAATAGCCTACCCGCCGCGTCAACTCAGGGTTGTTCCATACCGATTGGTTCAACACTTTTACCTCGCCTTGGTTGGGTTTCAGTTGCCCCGTCATAAGTTTGATTAAACTTGTTTTCCCCGCACCGTTTGGCCCCAGTAGACCGATGATGCCGGGGTGAATCGTGAGCGTTACGTCATTCACCCCCATAACTTCGCCGTACCATTTGGATAGATTTTCTGTTTCAACAATTGGTGTGTTATTCATATTTTTATAGTTGTCAGTACGGTTTGTCTTGCAGTGAGAGTTTTAGTAAAAAGAAAACTTCACACATCAATACGGTTCTTAACCGATGACCGATGCCTGAAAGATTTTTTGAAAAAAATTGGACTGAAAACTAATTCCTCTGATGGCTAATTTTTAGTGTCTCTTCAAGGTTCTGGATTCCCGCAGTAGTGCCGATAGCAGTAACGCATGCCGCACCTGTCGCGGATGCCAATTCCGCAGTCGCTTCCAGGTCCCAACCCATGATAGTTCCAGCGAGAAATCCAGCAACATAAGCGTCACCTGCACCCGTCGCGTCAACGACATTGACCGGATATGCAGGCACAGAGAGTTCTGTTTCTGGTGTGGAAATATAACTGCCGTTTTCACCCATTTTAATGGCGATAGTTTGGATATTGTAGTTATTGCGAAAAAATTGTGCTATTTCACTGCATTCAGACATGCCGGTGAGTTGTTGCGCTTCAACAATACTTGGCATAAGGATGTCTACATGGTGCAAACACGGTTCTAACGTTTCCATCCACTTTCCCGTTGCATCGTATGCTGTATCGAGCGAGGTGGTTATACCCAGCCTTTTCGCTTCTCGGAGAACGTTTGCCATCGGCGCACCGTCAAAACGTGGCATGACGAGCGCACCGGCGATATGCAAAATTTTGGTGGTTTTAATAAGTTCCCAATTAAGGTCTGCTTCACAGAGTTCACCGTTCGCACCGATGTAGTGATAAAAGGTCCGTTCGCCATCGGAAGCAATCGCGACAAATGTAAACGATGTGCTAACGTCGGCATCTTGTCGCATGCCAGCCACATCAACGCTGTTGTCGGTAAGTGTTTGCAGAATCAGATCGCCAAAAGTATCAGTGCCGATTTTACCCATCGCGCCCGCAGAGATACCCAAACGCGCGAGCGCAAGGGCTGTGTTGTTCGCACAACCTCCCGTATGGATTTCGAGTTCATCAAAGAGTGCTAATTTGCCTTTTTCGGGGAATTGATCTATCGGCCGTCCGAGCACATCAACGACATAAATACCGAGCGATAGCACATCCATGGTTCACCTCTGTTTAACAAGCACCGCAAGGCGTATCTAATCTAATCGGGCAATCGCATTGTTCTTTAAAGCCCAGTGGTGCGAAAAATCACTAAAGTTTCATTATTTATGTTAACATTTCCAGTTACTACCGTGTCCGTAAAATTATGAGAAGTCCATCCGATCAGATAAGGTGGCAATTGTACGCTTCTCTCTTCTGCCAGATGTCGCAACACTCGCTCCTGTCGTAGAATTTGTGCAAACCACTTCCGCTTGCCGCGCAGACCTTCATCAGGTGGCAACGCAGCTGTTACTTGCCGCCGGAGGATTGCTGTTGGATGTTCAGATTCCAACTCACTATCAAGTGTGACGTTGCCTACGTAAGTCATCTCTTTACCTGTAACGTGCCACGCGTTTTCGAGGATACGCGGAAGTTTCTGAGCATCTAAAAATGTTTCTTGCACATAGGTCGTAGGATGCCACGGCTCCACGGGCAAGCCTCGTAGTTGAATACTTGAATTCTGAACCAACGTTCCAATCTTTTGAGGCCTCTCAGTTTCCTGATGACGAATAAAGTTCCCTTTTGTGAAATCAATAGATGTTTCAGTGTGTGCTGTAGCCCTAACGGAGACGTAGCTTTGCAAATGCACACGATTCCGATCAGGATAGACTGACAAAATTGACAGTTGATCCGCCGTAACGCTATTCGGCAACACATTTCTCGCGACTGCAATTGTACTCAATAAGAGTAGAACAAAGAGAACTCCGCCTATCCAATAGGTGCGTGCCTTTCGCTTCTGCTGAAGCACGCCATCACGATGATCGGGATCGCGTGACTTCAGAGATCTCCCAAAGTAAAATAAAAAACTACCAAAACTCAGTAGATATATTGGTAAAACTATAGCCAGCAGTTTAATGAGCGGCACCTGAGTCGATCCAGCTTTGACAGAAGTTGATAAAAATTGTTGGTAAATCTTCGCCTCATGTTGAAGCGCAAGGGCATACCGGTCTGTGATATGCCGCGGAGATTTACCGTGTCTGCTCAGTAATCCGCTCCAGAATATTTCACCCACTTGCTGTTCCGAAAAGGGCATGGCATTGTAATCAAACGCAAGGCACAGGATCTGACCGTCTCCAAAGTTCCGCTTCGCGATATAGATCTGATCGTCTGTCTCGACGAGCGTTTCACATCCAGGTTTTGGAGAAAACGGGATGCGTTCAAACGGGTTACTGTTGCTACTGAAGTTCCGAAAACCGAGTTGTTCATGTAAGACAGCAGGAACCTTCTCTGTTTGTTCTGGTTTTTTCAATTCGACTCGAAGGAAGGGTTCTATAAAACTGTCGCGCAGATATTTATAGTTACTACCACCAGAGACAATAAGCGTGCCGCCACGTTGTACCCAATCAAGCATCGCTGTTTGTTGGGTCTTAGAGATACGTCTCAGGGCTATCTCGCGAATAACGAGAACATCCACTGCACTATAACCTATCCAATCGCTTGGCAATGATGTCGGATTTGAACGGTACGCCACATGTACTTGTGCATCATCATGAGCCGCTAACTGCTTTTTGTCAATAAATCGTTTTAGTTTATCACCGCTCGGTGCCAACACCAATACGAGGAAGTCTTTGCGGGCAAGGGGTGTCGGTAAAGCTATCTCTTGCATCACGCGTCGCATTTTGGCCGGAGATACTGTGTTCCCTGACTGTGGAGCAGGTACGAGTTCAATGACAAGTTCTGTAGCATTTTTCGGGCAATAGATATAGAAATTTTTCCGTTGTAATCCAATTAGTGGAGTCGCATACCGCTGAGTAGGTGTGTTTGAAGAAAAACTTCTAACTTCTACTGCCAGATAGGTTTCAGCTATCCGTTGACCGGGAATGCCAATAGATGTAGCAAACCCATCTTGACCTCGAACAGTGATAGTTAGAGGTGCCCATGTGCCTGTCTTGTAACCCTCGTTGAACCCGAACCTCACATCCTCAATCTCAACCTCGCCGAACGCAACAGATACTGTAAAAAATGATAGAAGAAGTGCGGTTTTCATCACTGTGATTCCATCTGACGGACGGTATAACATCGCCCTTACGAGATGAGGCGTGCTGGATTGTGAACAAGTCTCGTTTCCACTGCGTCTTTAAAAGAATGCGTGCTAAATACACCGTTCCCTAACATTATCATTGACGCAACCCCGCCTTCTGCCTCAATATCTGCGATTGTATCTATCACCCGTGCATCGCTAAGCAAGCCGCTCTCTACCGAAAACTGTTTTGAGACCGCGAAGCAGGCGTTAAAGAGGTTGGCATTCGGCTTGGCACTGGTAAGTGTTTGCAATGTACGCAACGCAACATCTGCTGCACGATTGATGCGGGTTGTCTGTTCTCTGTTTCCAAGCACCTCGCTTGTCTGAATAGGTCCGAAGTAACGGTAATAGATCTGCTGCTCCGCAATCGGTAGCCTGTCAGCCGTTAAAGGTGATCCTTCCTTCAATTTGACAAGGCAGCCGCCGTGATATTGTGAACAGACATCGCCCAATCCGGTCCGATTCTCAACTTCTGCAATATGCGCCGCCATCGCGAGTTTCTCGCTGTTTTTGTGTAGGGTCAAGAGTTCATTGAGCGCGTAGGCGGTTGCGAGTGCTGCGGCACCGCTGAGTCCAAAACCACAGCCGAGCGGCAATGGAGAGGTGATGTCTACCTTTATGCCTGTGATGCCACTGTTTTGCGTTAGCTGATTGACAACAGCACGGACCGTTGGGAAATTGATGCACGCTCCGTTAAATAACACTTCCATCTCATGATGCTCGGAGACGGTGACCTCTACACCTTCTTTAACCGTGAAACCCATGCCGAGCGAGTGCATACGCGCCGGATCGGCGTGCGGAATAACCTTGAAAACACACGAGATGTTGCCGGGGGCATAAGCTCTCGCCATTTCGTTCCTTTCAACAATAACCATCGGGAGTCTGCAAAAAACAACTTGCAAGTTACATACACGTCTGCTACTTCAGTTAAGTTTTAGGGGCCTAAAGTTAGAAATAGGGCTTACAAAGTGACTCTACGACGGTGGGATCAGGGCGTATCTGTAAATTTGACGCGCCTGTAAATGTGCCCCAAAGGCAGTTCACAGCGAATTGAATCCAGGGACAGCACCTCCGCAAGTTCCTGAAATTCGAGTGCTCTCCACTGTGTTCCTAAGCGAAAACGACGTTCAACGTTTACCCTATCTTGTGAAACAAGGATATATTCTTGCAAGGAGGCGATCTGCTTATAAGACTCGAATTTCTCGCCCTTGTCATAAGCTGCAGTTGAGCGGGAAAGCACCTCTACGACAACAGTTGGATTAAGGAGCGTGTCAAACACATCATCTTCAAAACGGGGTTCATCACAGACCACAGCAACATCTGGATAGAAGTAAGATGTTATGGGTCTCGCCTTCACGCGCATTTCGCCAGTGTAAGTCTCACAATCCCGGTTTAACAGTTGGTTGTAAAGACCATTAAATATATTTCCTGTGATGAGATTATGCGCGCGACTTGCCCCTGACATCGCGAGTATCTGGCCGCTGAGATATTCATTCTTGAAGGGTGCTTTGCGTTCCCAAGCGAGGTATTCTTCAGGTGTCAGTTGGGTTTGCACAGCAATAGCTGTCATCGTATTCTCCTTAACGGACGGAAAATCTGTGTCCTTTGTAGTTTCAGTTGCTGTTACATAGCATACACGAAGTCTGTTCTGATGTCAACTTAGAAAACTGGAAACGAAATAACTTAGAAAGACGAAGGATCAATTTCCTAAGCATTCCCTTGAGGGGGTGCCTATCTTGGATTGAAGGCATCTTCACCATACACCCTATCTCCAATTTTTGCCTTTTGTCCTCTGCCGGTAACCGCACATCTTGTGCCATCCAATCGTGGGTCTACGTATCGTTCAAACCACGCACCCATCTGTCTCAGCATATCTGATTCAGATGAAGATATGTTATCTACACATTTCGTCGAGGTGGAGCATATCTTGGATGGAAGGAATTTTCACCGTAATTTCCTTCTCCTAACTTTGCTGCTTGCCCACCACCCGTAACGGAACATCTCGCACCATCTAATTCAGGTAAGACGTACCGTTCAAACCATGCCCCCATCTGTTGACGCATATCACCGACACGAGCATTCTGAGATTTGTCATCTATCAGGTTTTTCCGTTCACCCGGATCGTTCACCAAATCGTATAATTCATGCGGACCGTAGGGATACCTATGCACATATTTCCACTCCTGCGTCCGAATCATACGGACGGGACCGTACTCATCGTAAATAACAATCTCATCTTTCGCATCGTTCGTCTCCCCAGAAAGCGCAGGGACAAAACTTCTGCCGGGCGACATCTCGTCGTTCGGATCCGGTAATCCGAGGTAGTCAAGAAGTGTCGGCATGAAATCGTATTGGCTCACCATCGCTTCGCTGACGCGCCCCTCTGGAACACTACCCGGATGGCTGACGATAAAGGGCACCTTGACAGAGTTTTCATACATGTTCAGCGGGAATGTGCCGTTGCCTTTATGCCAAAATCCGTGATGCCCACACGAATAGCCATTGTCGCTACTGAAGACCACAATCGTATTTTCACGGATGCCTAACGCTGCAAGCCGATCCAGAATCCGCCCGACATTTAAATCAAGTGCCGTTATCGCTGCGAAATAGCCCTTCAACGACTCGCGGTTACCCATGTGCGCCGCTGCACCTTGCACAGCCCACGGATGCAATGCCTCTTGTGGACACGTTTTGAATGGGCAATCGTCATAGGAGTCAACTATATCCTGTGGGTGTCCCGTAAACGGCGTATGCGGTGCATTATAATTAACGCTAAGATAGAACGGTCCCTCTTTATTCGCTGAGATAAAATTCAATGCATCATCGGTGATCACGTCGGTGAGGTAGCCGGGCTGCATTTCTACCTGTCCGTCTCGAATCATATCCGCATCGTTATACTTGCTGCCTCCCGTGAGTAGCGCGAACCAGTGACTGAACCCGTGTTGCGGTGTCAAGCTATCACCAAGGTGCCACTTGCCGCTCAATCCGACTGTGTAATTATTGTCGGCTAAGACATCCGTATAACACGTCAAACCTTCAAGGTATCGGGCGGGGTCTGGTGGCATATTTCCGTCGCGGATCCAGTCGTGTACACCGTGTGCTGACGGGATACGTCCAGTCATAAGGCTCGCGCGTGCTGGCGAGCAGACAGGACTTGTGCAGAAGAAATTCGGGAAACGGGTCCCTTCTGAAGCCAACTGGTCGAGATAGGGTGTCCGTACCTCATCATTACCGCAGCACCCCGCAGCCCAAGGTCCCTGATCGTCCGTTAAAACAAAGATGACATTAGGTTTTTGTTGCATATTGTTCCTCCATGAAATGGTTATCAGTTGTCAGTTTTCAGCACTTGCGGAAGCATACCTGTTGTACTAAACAAACTTCCTTTTTCAACTCCGCCTACTGACATCTATACCTTAGTTCGGTTTCGCAATTCACCGAGAAGGCGAACAATCTCTCGGTAGCACTTGTCGAACGAATCCGTTTGAAGTGCCTGTTCAAAATCAAAGAGTGCTGTGAGTGCGGGTTGATCACTCGTTTCACTATATGTTCTGTTACTTTCCATTTGCTGGCTTAGCCACCCTTTGGCATTCCTAATTGCCTCCGGATCGTTCGGTGGGTGAGTATTATTTTTTAACCCTCTTTGTCCGCGGAGTGACGTGACTGCCGCAAGAAACCATGCCTCAAATTCATGTTTTGCGAGTACAACGGCAATAGGTAAATCGCTACGAGCTTGTGATGCCCGATCAAGCAAGGCGGGTCCCAATTCAGCCGGGCAATCGTCTTCACTATCAAGGATTATAAATATAGCTCCTTGTCCTCTAATTTTCTCGACCGCTAATTCAACTTCTCGCTCAAGTTCGCCTTCCTTAATAACCTGGTACCTATGGACACGGATCGGACGCGGTATGTCAATTGCCAATTCTGGGTAAAGGTCCGCCGCGATACGCCGAATCAGAACTGGGACTGCCGCCACATCGCCTTTCCCTTCGACAATACAGCCAATTTTGAGCATTATCTGTGCTCTCCGTCAGTCTTTTTTTGACTAGATTTTCCGCTCTTGGGATCAAAGATACGGAGTTGTTTAGCCTCTTCAATGGAAATCACAGACGCTTGATCGGGTTCCAGTTGATCGCGGCGTAAAAGTTCTCCAGTTGTATAAAGTTTCTTCCGCACCACATTTCTGCTTGCGTTGTCTATAGGGGCAATTGTAGTGTTTCCGTCGTGTGCTTCAACCGCGAGAATTGACTCTACATCTAAATCCTTATTATCAAGCAGGTCTGGACTGTGGCTGGTGATAATAACCTGCGTCTTGTGGGCAGAGTCCCGAAGTCCATCAAGCAACACATCCGCTGCTGCTGGATGAAGAGCAAGTTCCGGTTCCTCAATTCCTACCAATGACATCCGTTTTTTCCCCTCATTTCCACCTTGAAATAATGCTATCAGAGTTCCCAACACCCGGAGTGTCCCATCAGACATATTATTTGCTGGAAATCGCCACGGGTGCTTTGCGCCTGCGATGTCCTGTCTGAATTCTAATGTCTCCATAGATCCGAATTCTTTGACTTTAACCCTATGAACACCAGGAACAACTATCGCTAAATATTCCTCAATATGTTGCTTCGCAGCGGGTGAAAGTTGCGTAAGGACACTGGTAAGATTGCTACCGTCCCGCATAAGCACATCTCCTGGATCTGGTGCTTGGGGATTTCGGATTTTATCAGGATTAAGGTTATAAAATCCCATCCGAGAAAATGCTTCGTAGACGGGTCGAAATTCTGGTAACCCCGAGGCATTTACCAAGTAAAGTCGATCGCGTGCAGCAGCTGGTGCTACATCTACGCTCTTATCTGTTACAGTGCCTTTATCAACGCGAAAGTGTACCTCAGGAGAGAGAATTTCATTCTGTATCTTACATTCTTCAGTTTGTACCTCGTACCCCCCAGGTGAACGGGTGCCAATGCGGAAGGCATAGTGTCCTGTCCCTCCGTCAGGTAAGGCAAAATCAAGACGAATACTGAAGTGGTTTGGGTGCCCCCCAGAGCGACGTCGAACCTCCTTGATACCTCCGCGGTCGCGTAAAGCGTGGTCTAATGATGCGTTCAATGCATCGGCAACGAATCGTAAGCCATCAAGAAAATTGCTCTTGCCTGCACCATTGCGACCTACAAGAAACGTCAAGGGATGCAGCCTCACATCACACGCGGCGATGCTCTTATAGTTTTTCAGAACAACTCTTGTAATAAATGTTGAATCTTTCATTTCAGTATTCAAACCTTGTTATGCTACCGGGAATCCATCACCAACAAGCGGCTCACCATCTGCAACCTCAATGGTTGGGACAAGGATATGCCCCGGCGATTGTGCATTATTATAACGAACCCCTTCCGCCATGAAAATCATGACAAATGCCCTGCGTTGACGATCCGTGATGTTTGGCGGGGTGCCGTGCCAGTTGAGGCAGTGATGAAACATACACTCGCCTGCTTTCAACTCCACCGGAACGCCGTGACTGATGTCCAGTTCCTGTCTCTCTGTCCACGGGTTCGGCGGCGGTTCACGGCCTGCTTCGCTCGCTTTTGAGGATTCTGCATTGAATGCCGCTCTTGCTTCGACCGAAAAACGTTCATCTTTGTGGCTCTTCGGCATAACATGCATGCACCCATTATCGACTGTCGCATCATCCAAAGCCAGCCAGCAGCTCACGATATTTGGCGAACTCAGGGGCCAAAAGAAAAAATCGTGGTGAAATCCGAAGTGTCCGTTATCTTTTGGCGGTTTGGAGATGATCTGATCGTGCCAGAGACGGACTTCAGGTGTATCCAGCAGCGCACGTGCCGTTCCAGCGATGAGCGGATGATGAATCGCTGCTTCATAATGCGGCTCCCGCTTCCACATGTTCACGTATTGATGAATCGCCCGTGGATGACCGCTACCTCGGTTGAGACGATCCGCCTTACGATCATGTCCATACTTGAACTCCGGTGAAGAATCGTCGCCTTCGGTGAGTTCCAGTTCAATAACAGCATCTAACCCTGCACGCATGGCTTCAACGCCATCGCTATCTAAGACCCTACCAAACTTGACATATCCGTTTTCCTGAAAAAAATCAACTTGTTCTTGTGTTACCATTTTACTTCTCCGTCGATTCAAAAAATTTATTCCACCGCTGCTTTCTGCGCAATGCAAAATTCCTCTTATGTTAAATCATAGCATGGATAGGCTTGTTTATCAATCTCAATTTTGCAGACAAATCTGAATTGCGGGGGACGCGGATGATGTGGATTGAGAAGGAGGTCGAGTGATGATATGTTATTTGTGTGTCTGTCAGAATCGCTGATTATCACGGAGGACACGGGTAACGCGGATTGGAAGTCTGTAACATCAGGTATCTGCTGAAGGGCAATTTTTGTTTTACTGCTATGCCTATGGGAGTGTTAGCATTGCGGCGATGTCTTCCGGTAGTTTAATCTCATGTTTCTGTTCAAAGTCAGAAACGTTTTCGTATTCTTTGCGAAACTGTTCAATGATGATATTTTCCTGCTTGTCTCTGGCAGTCGTAAGATCTTCTTTGGCTTTTTCCCATTCTTGCAGAAGTACAAACACCATACCGCGATTGTAGTATGGCTCCGCTAAATCAGTATTGCGTTCTATCGCTGCGTCATAATCTGTGATGGCACGTTCATATTCGCCACTTTTATTGTAAACATTACCACGATTGTTATAAGGATCGACAAGGTCGGGTCTCAGTTCTATTGTCTTGCTATAGTCATTAATGGCGAGATCAAATTCTTGTCTTTCATAGTAAACGATACCACGGTTGTAATAGGCATAAGCAAAACCTGGATTGAGTTCTATCGCTTTGGTATAATCTTCAAGAGCTTGATTTATTTCCCCTTTGCGTTTATAAACTATCCCCCGATTGTTATAGGCTTCTGGCAAATTTGGGTCAAGTCTTATGGCTGTATTGCAATCTTCAAAAGCACGATCATAATCACCTTTCATACGATAAACTGCGCCGCGATTGCTGTATGCCTCAGCATAGTTCTCCTTGCGCCTAATGGCTGTGTTAAAATCTTCAATAGCACGGTCAATTTCACCTTTATTACCGTAAGCGATGCCCCGATAGTTATAGCCTTCGGCGAAAGTGGGTCGCCGATCAATTGCTTTGCTAAAACGTTCAATGGTGATATCGCAAGGTGTCTGTTCTGCTTGTGTCTGCATGTTTTATGTCTCCGTTATGCTATCAGTTTGTAAGCTATCTTTCATCGATTGTGTTTCCGGATTGTAGACTTCTATGCATTCCTTCAGATAGGTGTCCTTGTTTCTAATAAGCCCATGGAGATCGTTGTAGACAGTTTGCGTTGAAATATCGTGCTGTTTTTGCAGATGATCTAACATCGGTCCCTTGAGCAATTCAGGGATGTTGACTTCTGAAAACTGCTCTGGTTCGATAAAGCCCTTCGGCGGCCGAACGAATATACTTTTTTGCGCTATGATGCGATTTTGAGGATTCCGAGGTTTTTCGATTTGATATTTTTCGTTTACCTCCTCACCTCTTTCCAACAAGATAATCCTGCCGGGTTCTCCAAGGGAACCGTCACATGCGAAAAACAGGGCGACGTGGCTGTCAGTCGTAAAATCTATAAGATTGGTATAACCACCGAAGTGTTGGAGTTCGGTTAAAATTTCAAACTCGTCTTTTTCACCCAGTCAAGGGGCAATTTGATTTTATAATCAGTTTCTAACGCAAGCGTTTTCATGGCATCTACCTCTCCCTACAAATAGTTAAGAAAGTATATCACAACTCGCGTCCGTTATCAACGATTTTAGTGGGAAATTTCTAATTGGCAGGATTAGGGGTTGGTGTTTTCTTATTATCTGAATCGCGGATTTTCGCGGATTCTGGTTTTCATAGTTGCAATGCTTCATCAAGTGCCTCACGAAATTCATTTTGGTTTTTCTCCTGATAGAACGGCAACCCGATGATGCGATAGTTCTTATCCTCTATGATGAGTTCGCTTTTACGTTCAGTATCAATCTCTTTGAGGAAGTCTTCTTTCCATCGATCAAAGTCTTCAATATGCTCACCTTTAGGTTCAATAAAGAGTTGGTAACTCAGTGTTTCGCCATCTTCTTTTCCCAAAAAGAGAACAAAGTCGGGTTGAAAGGCTTTACCGTCAAAGAAGTTATAGAGATAAAAGTGCCGCTCGTTACGAATGAGATAAACGCCACCGTAAGTTCTCTGTAGTTCCTCAAGCTGCGTCTGTAGAAATTGCACGAATGCTTTTTCTTCACTGGTGCCGTAGAGGCCATTGAAAGCAAACCACTCTTCGGCTTTCGCGATACGCTCAGCATCGTGATTTTCATCAGCGCGTGGCCCCTTAGCATTGAATTTCAGAATTTTCGCTTTGAAAACATCACGGATTTGTTCCTTATAAAAATATTCCGTCCCTTCGTTCTCGGTAATTTTTTCGCGAAGTTCAACTTCAATCTTTTCTAAAAGATCGCAACATGCCCTGAGTTTTTCTGAAGCTTCGTCTTCCCATTGAGAGAAATTGCCTTTGAAAGTGATTTTCAAACCACCTAAAAAGTTGTCCGAATCTCTAAATTCGCGCATTGATTTCAACTGTGGAAAGTACTGTTTGAGTGATGCAAACTGAAAAAACGGGTTACGCGCAATGGCTGTTTGGACGATATTCTTTTCAATATCCGTTATCGGTATATCCTTGCTGTTTTTGTTTCGCGTGGTATAGGTTTGATCACTCTCTGTCATACCTGTTACACCCCCAGATCCTTCATAGACGGTATGCTCATGCCATTTCTTTTTCACGCTTAGGGACGCTAAGTCTTCAAAAGATTTGACATGTTGATAGTCTCTCGGTACCTGTTTATTTATCCAGATGACACCGTATTTGTAAAGGTCCGTCTCTTTGAATGACTCCTTGAGTTTCAGTGGACGCGTCACGGTTTGCTCGTCTATGAGTCCTTGCTGAACCAACGCTTTTTTGATCTCGGTGATATAAGGCAAATCGTTGATGCTGTGGTAATGAAATTCTTCCAAGACGCGGAGTTCATGCTCGAGGTCTTCGTCAAATTTGCGTATATATTTATCCTCGTGTTCCGGCGGCAGACTGAAAGGGTAATAGCGAGCACCCCGTCCGATAAGCTGCGCTTCGGCGATGGTCGCTTTTCCAATTTTGTTATGACCTGTACTGCCGGTATCATAACAGCGAACGATGTCGAACAGGTTTAGCACATCCCACCCTTCACTAAGCATCTGCACAGCAAAGATAGCACGGATCGGGTTGTTTTCTTCTTCAAGTCTGTTTACCTCCACCTGATATTTCTCTCTTTCGACTTTGGAATTGACAGCAAGGCAGTATTTTTCTTGGAAATCTGTTTTTAGATCGCGGACCAGCCGCTCCGAATTGGTTTTGTGGTTATCAAAAAAGCGAAACGCCTGTTTAATAATCGGAACTTCAGATCTCCGAATTCTGTTAATATCGTTTCTGGTGAGACTATCCATAAATTTATGAAAGTCTGCTTTGTTCTTTTCGGAGTCCGGGATTGTTTTGCCTTTAAACAGAATTACAGGTTTCAGTTGAATCTTGTATTTTGTTGCAACAGACTGTTTGTAGTAATTGAGAATGATTGCCTGCAAGATGCGGTCCTGCAGACTGAAATCGGACCTCACAATTTCAATATCCTTCGAGTATTTGTCATTCCGAAATTTTACCAAATCATAGCGGTAGATGATCTTATTCTGATACTTTTCTACGATTGCAGGCGTTTTGTCATCGAAAGTGGCGGTGAATTCCAGTAACAGGTTGTCATCGTTTGCGTTAAATATATTTTCAACAGTGTTTTCCCATGTTGGTTTTTCCACCGGTTTTGAATCCTCACCCGTTAAGTTCAATTCCATCTGGGTTCTTGTTGAGACATTCATGTGGTGCGCTTCATCAGACAAAAGAACAATTTTCTTTTTCTTAAAATCATCAAAAGTTAAGGCGTTCTCTTTTTCGTTCATCAAATCGCTGTGTAACTTCTGAATTGTGGTGAATCGGATGTTGATGTCGTTCTCGTTGACCGCTTCAAAATTTTCTACTTCCGTTACCTTAATCTGGTCGTTTTTAAGATAGATATTTTTGTTGAAAAGGTATTTTGAAGATATCGGGTTGAGGAAGTTGTCTTTTGTTTTTTCAATGATATTATCGGCGTTGACGAAAAAGAGGAAGTTCCGGTATCCGTGCTCATAGAGATAGAGAATCAACCCGGCCATGATAAGCGTTTTACCGCTGCCTGTTGCCATGTTGAACAGGAATTGTAAAGGATTTTTCTTGCCCGGGAAATCCCTATTTAAGCAGTGAATGAACCTTGCAAACGCCTCTACTTGATAGGGACGAAGTTCAAACTTAGGATGTAGATTTTGCGTAATGCTATCGGGCATCTCTTTGTCTAAAACGCCAAACTCGGACAGTGTATCAAGTTGTTGATAAAGAAATTGTTCAGACATTATGGTATCCTTTGTCCGATAAAATCATCGTAAATACAAACTCACACAAACTAAAATTTGTGATACAAATTTTGCTAAGATGAAGAGTTTGATCGGTAGTAGCTCCATTGCCATTCCTTCCACTCTCCTACTAAACCGACTTTTACAGGATTATTGAGAATATAGGTTATAATCCGTTGCCATTCATCTGGATTGCGGACAGCATGATCGTAACTTTCGTGGTGCCAGAATGTTCCGTGTCGATTTAAGACCTGATTGGCTCTCCTTGCCGTATAACCTTTGAGCGATTGCATAATAGAAGAAAGTGTATTGTAGCACGAACTTTTAGTTTGTGCATCATGATCATTAGTGAGCACACTCTCAGTTTGCCTCACACCTGAAACTTGTATTGGAAGTGGTGTAAACACAATATGGACGTGATTTGCCATGATACAGTAAGCGTCCAAATGATATAGCCTTCCATCTAAGTAGTGCATACGCTCCGCCACTTCTTTAGCAATCCGAGCATCTTTGAGCCAGACAGGTCCATTTTGTGCAATATCCAACATTTTTTCAAACTTACGGAACCATTCACGTTTTCGTTCAAATATCGTCTGCTCAACAGCAGTAAGACACTCACTATTTTGCAACTCAAGGCGGCGTAATTTTTCTGATTCAAGTTGATCTTGCTCTGCTTTCCATCGCTGAAAGACAACCTGTGGTATAGAGCCTGCTAGGCGGAACGTGACAAAAAAAGTTGCACCGGGTGGTTGTATGTGTGGTAAGTTGCGACGATAGAACGATTTGTAGTCGAATTGATTCATCTGTCGATCCTTGTTCATAAGATATTCGGTCCTTGTAGCACAAACTTTAGTTTGTGCATCATTATCCTTAGCACGCAAACTAAAAGTTTGCGGTACAAAGATTTTTACCGGGTCAACATTTATTCGCCGAGTATCAAAGTGTTCCAATCAGGGAATTTCCCATCTTCCAGAATTTTCATTATTGAGTCCCGACATAGGTCTTGCCCTTTTTCTGTAAACTCTGCAATCTCTTGCCATGTAAAAGGTGTTTTCTTTGTTTTATTGGGTAATTTTCCTGTGTGAACAACCTTTGAACGCCACTCGTATATTTTACTAAAGTCTTTCATTAATTCTTCCCGATGTGTTTTATCTATTCCCAGGGACCATGCAGCACGAATACTTAATTTAAAAGTGAATTCGCCCAGAGAAGTATCTGATAAGTAGAGGGATTCAAAAGCTATTGCTAAATCAATTATTTTATCTTCCGGAGCTTGGGATGTCTTGGATTTTATCCATCTAGCAATAG
>VXZK01000265.1 GCA_009845545.1 Candidatus Poribacteria bacterium | reverse complement strand
CGGACATCTATCTTGCCGGTCACTGCTTCGGAGATGAGGGATTGACGGTATTCTTTGAGGCGTTCGATTTTTCGCTGTTCTGCGGCTATCAGTTCGTCAATCTGTTGGGTTTTGCGATCAAGGAAATTGGCGATTTGCTGCTGTTCGGAATCAGGAGGCATGGGTAAGAGTAGATTTTCAATTGATGCTTTTCCCAGACCATATCTGGTAATTCCATTTGAATTCACCTCAAAATATCTTCTCGTTCTATCGGATTGAATAAATCTAAAAATGAACTCGCCACGACAAGCAAGTGGTCTAATCATTGTTAAATGATATCCACAAACAACATCGTCCAAATCGTCTTTGACGAATGTTGGAACACCAATATCATCTGGAGTCTCAGAATCTTTGGTAATGATAACATCGCCTTTCCTCAAAACAAATTTCGCAAACTCACTTTCCTTACAACTCCCCTTTTTCAAAACAGTATCAACTGTAACATAATCGTTGTAATAAACATCTGTATAATTGCATAACCTGACCTGGATCTCATCTGGATAGATATGTTTATCAACATTACTGGGTAGTATCTTCGCGACGTGTTTAAGTCTTTTGATTTCCCAATGTGTTGGTATCTCGCCAATCCACTCCGCGCCTGACGGTTTCATCTCCACATTCGGGTCAAGCCCCCTTGTCACTACCTGATTTATCAGGGCGGTGCGTTGTTCCTGTAGCAGTTCTATCTGTCGTTCTTTGATGCGGATGAGCTCGTCAATTTGTTCTGTCTTGCGGTCGAGGAAGTCAGCGATTTGGATTTGTTCTTGGTAAATCGGTATAGGAATCCGAAAGTTCTCAACAAATTCAGTTGGTACTCGTTTCAGACCAATTGCGCTGGTCATAAAATGTTTGCCAATGTTACGAAGTGGTTTACTGCGGAGAATATAATACAAAAAAGGTGGAAATACCCTTTGCAGATCAGGACGAGTGACAATAAACTCAGTCGAGCCAAACCCAACTGAAGTTGCCAAATTCTTTATGTGTACAATCTTTCCATTTTCAAAACACGGAGTTACTTTTGCTATGAGAATATCACCTTCCTCAAAGTAAGTGTAACCATTTTTCAATTGAGAATAGGGTAACCTTAATTCTTGGTCAATTGTCCCGTCAGTATGAACCCGCTCCATTGGAAGAAAGACTATAGGCTCATCTTTAAGACAAGTCGTCTTGGGATTATTTTTGGAGGGATTACTCAAACCAACATGTTTCGTTTTCAAGACTTCCCAATGGTGCGGTATCTTCCCAATCCACTCTATACCGCTCTCTTTATAGTTGGGGTAACGTTTCATAATTCTAACGCCTCTTTGTCTGAATCGCGGATTATGCGGATTTCGCGGATTTCTCGGATTTTAAGATGTCCTCGTGTCAAATCATCGCTGCTATAGCCGAGTCGAAACCCCGCCTAACTCTCAAGGAGGAAACTGAAAGCTAATATGCCGCTATATCTATTCATGAACGCAGTGAAACCCAACTTTGCACTGTCAGGGTCCCTGAAACTTCAAGGTATCCAAAGCGTTGGGTTTCACTCGGTCTCTGGTGGCAATCGCGTCTCTGGAGAAAGATGTGTTTTTCTCTGATTTAGCGGGTTTCGGCGGTATCCGTTCAACCCAACCTACGATATTCTGATGCGGTTTTTTCTAAACTTGACACCTATGGTGCGGTTAGGAAACCGCTCCTACCAGGTTCGGTTACCCAAATATGGTATACCATCACATCACTAATCTCTCAGAACTCCAAAACCTCATTCAGCAAGCCTTCATTTTTCTGCTCAATTGTCTTCATGCAACCGTTGAATGTTCTCTTGGCAAATGAACTCTACTATAATGCCATTTTCACGGAATGCGTCGTCGAAATCCAACCACTTACTATCTACTGCTTGTAAAATAGGGGGTCTCTCTGAATGCGCGCATGCAACCGCAATAAACTTCCGATCTGCTGGATCGAAGCCCTCTAACGCTGGATCGTCTGGGAACTCTTCAAACACATTCTCGAAACCACCAATAGGCGTAATCGAAACTAAGTCGCATCGTTCAGGATTTGTCCAATTCCGCAGTATCCATCCGAGAAATCTATCGCCAACATCAGCACCACTGGCGCGTAGATTTTGGGTGTATTCACTGAGAATCTTCCACCTATTATCAAGAACCAATTTCACCTCACCACGCATAATTGCGCCGAGCCGCTCCGCACAAGTTTGGACGCAATCCGAGGAGGCTTGTTCTGACGCTCCGTTAGCGACCACAGGAACGTTTGTGTCTACAACAACTATCATTCTATCACTTTCCGCCTTTGCATTTCGGCTTTTGTCTTTTCTACCAATTCACCTGTACTATCGCCAAAGAAGTCTTGAGGCCAATTGCTGATGTTGCCGTATGCGTCCATGTTGAGCCGTTCAATTTCGGAGGTGCCGTCGTTAATTTGACAGAAATAGAGTAACGCGTCGTCCGCTGAAATCTGCTCCTCAGCCATCCGGCGCATCAAGCGTAACAGCAGATGCTCGCTATGGCTCTCAAGGATAATCTGTACGTTCCGATTTTTCACGACATCAATGAGTACATCCGCCAAATCGGATTGGACTTTCGGATGCAGGTGTATTTCTGGTTGCTCAAGGATAATGGTTGAATTTTCCGGGACATAGTAACAAAGCACAAGTACAGGCAAAAGCTGTGAAACACCAAAACCGACATCAGTAATCAGGACTTCGGAACTGTTGGGACTCTTTTTCACACGAAATTCATAATCCTTCCGGTTCTCAGCGATCGGTTCAAGGGAAAACGAATCAATCAATTCCATTTCTTGTAGCCATTCTAAAATCCGATGCTCAATGGGTTTATGAGAACGGTTGACATTGACGAGCCGAGGTGAAGTTAATCCTTCCGCACGCGCTGCAAGCAAAGCAGGGATGGCTTCTTCGCCACTTAGACCGACATCTTGTGGTCGTTCACCCGACCAGATATAACTGCGTCGTGGATACTCGCGAAGTGGCCCGAGATAGGTTATATCGGAACATAAGTTCTCAAAGGCAAGGACGAAGTCTGAAAGGAAACCGAGGTTCTGGTAGTATCCGCTAACTTCGTCGGGAAAGCCGTAGCATTTCACTGGCGGTGGTAAATTCCACGGGCGTCCGGGGTTTCGTATCGCCTGAAAATCGCCATGAATGAGTTCATACTGATTTCTTCCGCTTTTCTTATTCTTGATAACTCGTTTCATTCCAAATGCGTTTCTATCAGTTGCGTAATGGAAACGCTCAACGAGAATACGGTTGTTTTCTTCTCGGATTTCCGTATGGAACGTAAGATTGCTAAACCGAAAACGAAAGGGAACTCTAATAACAGACGAGGGTTTGGATAACTTCCATGATACGTCTAACGCGAGCGTCAGATCAGTTTTATGTGTGTAAAGTAAATCTTGAAAGGTGCCAAACTCAACAAGGGATCGGTCATCGCCGAAGTGTAACACACGATTACGATCTGGAGATTCTACAGTCTGCATGAGCATCAATAGTACTTGTAAGATGCTGGTTTTACCGGAACTATTCGCGCCGAAAAATCCAGTTAATGGGGCAAACTGTAGCGGCCCAGTATCTTGCCATGATTTGAAATTTTGTGCCCTGAGTTCAGTAATCATAATTTATTATAGTAATCGGTTGGCGACAGAATTAATGAGAGACACCGCTCCAAAAGATGCGAAAATTGAACGAAGGATATGAAAAGGTGGCATGGATCCATTGTTTACAGCGTCTGAAAGAAACCCCGGATTAATGCCAGCTTGTTCTGAAACGCTAAGAACCCCACCTTGTGCTTCTATGACATTTTTTATCCCCTTCAGAAAAAATGCCTTGTCGCCATCCTCTAAATATTCTTCAAGAGAAACTTCAAGATAGCCGATAACATCTTCTGGATCAGAAAGACGTTCCATTAAAATTTCATGCCATGTTCTAAATCGTTCCATCACTATATCCCTCCTCGACAGTCATTCTTTCCCCAGACATCGTAATTCTCCATTAGTTTATAGCTCCGTCAGACGCTTTAGGAAATGTGACGCGCCCATATATTTCCTGCAAGGGTAATTCGCATTGGAGAGAAGTTAGCGGAAGGTGCTGCTCAAGTCCTTCAAAGGAAGTGTAACTCCAGTCATTACGCTTTCGTAGAAAACGTTCAACGTTCACGCGATCTTGTGAAACAAGGATATATTCTTTCAAGGCATCGAGCTGTCGGTAGCGCGAGAATTTTTCACCTCTGTCATAGCCCTCGTTACTCGGGGAGAGTACCTCTACAATAACAATCGGGTTCAGGAGTGTGTCAAAAACATCGTCTTCAAAACGCGGTTCATCACAAACGACACCTACATCGGGGTAAAAGTAGGATTTTGCTGAAGGGATACCGACACGCATTTCATTCGCAAAAACGACACAACTGCTTTCTGTCAAGAGGTTGTGGAGTTGAACAAAGATATTCCCTTTGATAAGATTATGTGTAAAACTTGCACCGGACATAGGGATAATTTCACCTTGGATGTATTCGTTTCTGACTGTGTTCGCGTCAGGTTTTGCTTTACGTTCTAAAGTGATGTATTCTTCTGGGCTGAGGTATGTTTGGACAGCACTTATCGCCATGATTTCCTCCGTTTACATCTGGGAAGACTGATCAAGATTAAATTTTTTTAACCTTGAGATATTATAGCACATCTTCTACTTTTTACCACGTAAATTATGAATCCCGATCTACTCTATTCCCTTCGTTATACCAGAGACTTCAGAACCCCAAAACCTCATTCAGCAAGCCTTCACTTTTCCGTTCCAGTGCCAGTATTTCATCGGCAATTTCCTTGAGTGAGCGCAGCGGTGTGTACTGGTAGAAATACCGATTGAAGTTGATCTCGTAACCCACTTTATCTCTCTTTCTATCTATCCAGCTATCCGGCACGTGCGGTTTTACTTCGCGTTGGTAGTAATCTTCGATATTTTCCGTGAGGGGGACGCGCTCATAGTCTCGGAGCTTGGAATCCGGTTTCGGGTTGCCTTGCTTGTCCCGAACGACGACCTCCGTCTCTTCACCCAAAACCTCACACTTTTCAATGAGCGGTCTCTCAACTGTCACTTTCGTGTAGCCGAAAAAGTCGTTTGGATAGATTTTGCAGTGTTCGGTTTCCTCAAAGTTGGTGTAGAGTTGTATCAGTTGACGGATATGGTTATCGGAAATGAGGGCGTTCTTGGCTCCGAGGTTCCTTTTCATCTCGTCGTGGAAGTCAACGGCATTGATGAGTTGGATCTTACCTCGTCGTGCCTCCGATTTTCGGTTTGTTAAGATCCAGATGTAGGTGGCGATACTGGTGTTGAAGAACAACTTTTCAGGGAGCGCGATAATGCACTCCAGATAGTCGTTTTCGATAATCCAACGTCGGATTTCACTCTCACCGCTACCGGCATCCCCCGTGAAGAGCGGCGACCCGTTAAAGACGATGCCGACGCGACTTCCGCGCGCCTCCATCTTGGAGAGCATGTGTTGCAGGAACAACAACGCTCCATCGGAGGAACGCGGCGTACCCGCGGAGAATCTGCCGTTGGCGGTTTGTGCTTCCGCTTTCACTGCTACTTCATCAGATTTCCAACTGACACCGAAGGGCGGATTTGTGATCATATAATCGAAACGTTGCCCTTGAAATCGGTCATTAGAGAGACTGGAACCGTGTTGGATACTGTCGGGATCCTCTCCCGTGATGAGCATATCCGACTTGCAGATGGCGTAGGTCTGCGCGTTCAGTTCCTGTCCTAACAGCCGAATATCGGCATTGGGGTTAATCTGCTCTCGGAAGTATTTCTTCCCTATGGTCAACATGCCGCCTGTCCCACAACACGGATCGAAGATACTGCGGATAACGCCCTGCCCGCGCAGGTTTTCACGGTGTTCTGCAAACAGCAGCGAGACCAATAACTGCACGACATCCCGCGGTGTGTAATGCTCTCCGCTGGTTTCGTTGGACATCTCGGAGAATTTGCGGAGCAGTTCCTCAAAGACCAGTCCCATCGTGCGGTTATCTACCTGATTTGGGTGCAGATCAACCTCAGTAAACTTATCGCAGAAGATGAACAACCGGTTGTTTTGGTTCAATCGCTCAATAAACCGATCGAGATTGAAGTTCTCAATGATGTCGCGCACGTCTTGACTGAATCCGTTGAGGTAATTCTCAAAGTTGAGATGGATGTTGGTCGGGTCCTCTGTCAGTCGAGAGAGGTCGTATTGGGAGGTGTTATAGAAACTGGCGTTTATCTCTTTGAGGATAATCGGTGGTAGTGCCTCTTCAGGTACGTGATCTTTGAATTGCTTGTAGGTCTGGATCGCTTTATCTTTTCGATCGTCTTCGTCTAAGATGCAGTCCAATCGGCGGAGCACGAGAAACGGGAGGGTGATGTCGCCGTATTCGTGTGGTTTGAACAGTCCTCTGAGCACATCATCGGCTACATTCCAAACGAGGTTTGCCAGTTCTTGATAATTTGCCATGTGTTTCCTTCTCTTTATCAGGACTTACGCACCTTGCGTAAATATCGGACGTTTAGACGCAAAAAGCGGTAATTTCTGTCCTTTCAACCCCCTAAATCCCCCTTACCAAGCGGACTTTAAGAGGGGCTGCGTAAGTCCTATTTATAATACTGAAGTCATATTGAGTAAAACATAGAAATGTTGTAAAATAGTGGAATAAAA
>VXZK01000113.1 GCA_009845545.1 Candidatus Poribacteria bacterium | reverse complement strand
TCTATATATTATACCCAAAGTTGATGAAGATTTGGTAATTTATTTTTTATCTATTCAAAACGGAGTGGTGTATTTAGCAACAACACCGACACCGCTTATATTCTTAGAACTTACCCAAATACAAGAACGGAGGAACAATGCCGAAAATCAAAGGGCCTGCTATTTTTCTCGCCCAATTCATGCGGGACGAGGCACCCTATAACACTATGGAAAATATCGGGAAATGGGTTTCAAACTTGGGGTACAAAGGCGTTCAACTCCCCGGTTGGGACGAGCGTGTGCTTGATCTTGGAAAAGCCGCCGCGTCTAAAACCTATTGCGATGAATTTAAAGGGACACTTAGCGAGATGGGGCTTGAAGCGACGGAGGTGGCAGGCTACCTCGCTGGGCAGGTCTTGGCTGTGCATCCGGCATACGAAGTTATGTTTGAGGCGTTCCATCCACCCGGCTTGCGCGGAGCTGAAAGAACAGCATGGGCAACAGACGAATTGACGAAATGTATCCACGCTTCGGTGAACATGGGCCTTGATGTTATCCCCGTGCTTTCAGGTGGTTTTGCGTGGCACACTGTTTATCCGTGGCCCCAACGTCCCGACGGGATTATTGAAGAGGCGTTCAAGGAACTCGCGGCCCGATGGTCTCCACTATTGGATCTGGCACACGATAACGGTCAGGTCTTCGCCTACGAACTCCATCCGGGTTCGGACATTTACGACGGTGCGACATACGAGATGTTCTTGGACTATACGAACGACCATCCGGCTGCGTGTCTCAACTACGATCCGAGCCATTTTCTGCTTCAACAACTCGATTATATCGACTTCATCCGACTTTATGGGGAACGCATCAAGGGATTTCACGTTAAAGACGCTGAATTCCGCCCGACAGGTCGAGTTGGGGTTTACGGTGGTTATCAATCTTGGGCTGGACGTGCGGCGAGATTCCGATCGCTCGGCGATGGACAAGTGGATTTCACACAGGTGTTTACACTGCTCACGGAGGCAGGCTACGACAGTTGGGCAGTGCTGGAATGGGAATGCTGTGTCAAGAGTCCAGAGCAAGGCGCGGCAGAAGGTGCACCCTTTATTGCCAAACACATCATCGAAACAACCGATGTCGCCTTCGATGACTTTGCTGGCGGCGAGACAGATGTGGAACGGAATCGGGACATTCTTGGATTGAATTGAAGATAGTTATTGAACACTGACAACTGAATTGGAGTAAGTCACTATGGAATCTTGGAAACGGAAATTACGAATGGGCATGGTAGGTGGTGGGCAGGGCGCATTCATTGGTGGCGTTCACCGTATCGCTGCCACGCTCGATCAGCAGATCGAAGTTGTTGCGGGGTGTTTCTCACGGGATCCAGAAAACACACGGATCACCGGTGCCGAGTTATATCTCGCCCCAAACCGCTGTTATAACAGTTATGCGGAGATGGCAGCAGCCGAGGCAACACTCCCCGAAAATGAACGTATCGATTTTGTGAGTATTGTCACACCAAATATCTCGCACTTTGAGATCGCGAAAACCTTTTTGGATGCGGGTTTCCATGTCGTCTGCGATAAACCGATGACTTACAGTCTTGACGAAGCAGCAGCACTTGTCCAACTTGTCGAAGATTCGGGACTTGTCTTCGCGTTGACACACAATTATACGGGGCATCCACTCGTGCGGCATGCGCGTGCGTTGTTCGCGGAAGGTTCAATGGGGCAAATCCGTAAGGTTATCGTTGAATACCTTCAGGACTTCCTAATGGTGCCACATGAGAAACTCGGTCAGAAGCAGGCTGCATGGCGCGTGGATCCGGCGCAGTCCGGTATCGGCGGCACGATGGGCGATGTTGGTACGCACTGCGTTAACCTGCTCGAATATGTCACCGGGGACCCGATTACTGAACTCTGTGCTGACAAAAGCACCTTCCTTCCCGATAGAGTACTGGATGAGGATGTCAACGCCTTGCTCCGTTTCAAGGGGGGTGGAAAAGGCATTTTAAGCATCAGTCAGGTCGCCACCGGAGAGGAAAATGGACTTACGCTCCGGGTCTATGCGGAACAGGGCGCGGTGAAATGGGCGCAAGAGAATCCGAACTATCTTGAACTCTATCGTTACGGTGAACCGAGGCAGACGCTTACGCGCGGTCAGGGTTACCTTTCCGATGCAGCAGCGGCAGGCGCACGTATCCCGACCGGACACCCGGAAGGGTACTTAGAAGCATTCGCGACGATTTATGTCGGTGTCGTTGAAGCCATCCGACGATATATTGATGGCGACCCGATGGCAACCGAGGCTTATGATTTCCCGACAGTCTATGACGGATTGCGGGGTATGCAGTTCATTTATAAAGCGGTTGAGTCTTGTGAGAACGGCTCGACTTGGGTCACAATGTGAAGGAAGTTATCAGTTGTCAGTACAAAAGAGTCTTGATACGCATCAAAAACTTCTTTTAACTGACAACCGAAAACCGAAAACTGAAAACTATAAAAGGAGATAGTTATGCAAGCATCTAACTCTGAACCTTTCCGCGTCGGGTTTCTGAACGTTGACTCGTATTCACACATGCCGCTATGGGCACCGCACATTAACCCGCGCGCGAGTCAAAAAGACACGCCGTTCACAGGCATGCGGATTACGCACTGCTGGGATATTGAATACGACAAGGCACAAGCGATCGCGGCAACTTACGGATGCACAGCCGTCAAAAATTTTGATGACATGTTGGGAAAAGTAGATGGCGTGATCTCTGGCGGTTATTATAATCATCCGTGGAACCATATTCTCCACGAACCGTATCTCGAAGCGGGTTTGCCGAATTTGATCAACCGTCCGTTTGCTAACTCTCTTATCAAGGCGAAGCAGATGATTGAACTCGCAGAAAAAAGCGGCGCGACAATTCTTGCACCGTCAAGCCATGAGCACAACGATGCTATCTCACGCGCGAAAGCATGGGCAAGCGATAAACAGGTCGTCTGCTACACGGCAACCAATTCGTTTGACGACTATCCGACACACGGGATTCACGGTGTCTATATGGTCTGTAAGGCGATTGCGGAAGCGGGAAACTCGGTTGTGTCCGTCGCGTACCGAGCCGACAGTTGGCATAGCCCACCGGGAGTCATTACTTTGGAGCATGTTGATGAGAACGGACGACAATTTTACGGCACACTCCATCAAGTCAGCGGTTCTTGGGGCACTGTACAGATTCATACACAGGAGGCTTACGGCGGCGAGAATTTTAGAATCCACACGGGTACTGGCTATCCGTATGACAAGACAGAAATCTGGTTGCCGACGATTTGGGCGTTCCAGAATATGGCACTCCATAACGAGATGCCGCAGACGTTTGATCAGCTTCTGCACAAGACAAACGTTTTCCTTGCAGGTTGGAAATCAGTGTTGGAGAACGATGGCAAACCTGTCGAATTAACAGATGTTGCTGAGGAATGGACGGCACCGGTTGAATTGCCAAACCATCCCGATCACGATACGGTCTCACTGTTCCAGAAGAAATTCGGGGATGTCTAAATAGAGTACTTCGGATAGTAGGACTGATACAGAAAGACTTAGGAAGGATGCTTTTATAATAGTAGGGGCTGGGTAACCCAGCCCCTACGAGCGTGTAATGTGGTTCTATCGCGGAGTGCGCGCATATTTTCCGATTTTAAATATACAACAGGAACATCAATGCGCATAGAAATCTAATGCGATGCTTTGACACTTGCCCAAGTGGTTGCGAGTTTATCCGCGGGGTCTACAGGTAAAGCAGTTAGATCTTCCATGCTCCGCGCAATATCGTCTTCCGACAAAGCCCGATCCCAGACCGTAACCTCATCAATGACCCCGTTGAACTTTTGTCCGGTCGCGCCCCATGAGCCGATCATGGTATCGCCTGCTGTTCCAAGGTAGGCAATCCCGGCTTTGCCAGGATCTTCAGCCACAGACTTCCCATCAATGTAAATCTGTCGGGATTTGCCTTTGACATCCAGCCAGAAACAGATATGTGCCCACTTGTCGGCTTTAACGGCGGCAGGTGCATCAAGATCGTTGGCGTAAAAGCCCATGCGGACGGTGCCGTTGTTGTAGATACGGTAGTGTAGACTTGTATTCTGCGCGTTGACCTGCGTCTGTGTGAAAACACACTGCTGGTCGCCACCGCTCAATGCTGGCTTGACCCACATTGTTACCGTAAAACTCTTTTCGTTGAGTTCAATATAAGGTGCCTTGACCTCGCCTGCTTGCTCGAACCCCAAGGCTTTTCCAAATTTACCATCAACCCAATCGGCATCTCCGACGAGTTCTGCGTCGTTTCCGTGTGGGGACAGATCTTCCATTGCATCGCCTTTGCCTTCATTGAGTGACAAATACAGCAACAGCTCCTTATCCTTCAGGTCCAACGCTTCAGCATGGAATGGCATCAATATCAACCCTGCAAGGATCAATGTAGAAAGTAATATTCGATATAGCATAAAAGTTATCTCCTTTTAAAGTAAGTGTAAGTAAAGTTCTTCTAACCAATTTCATACCCGTTCAGACTAACACAGAAATTCGGGAGTGTCAAGTTTTTTTATTGTGTAAACCAAGTTGCCACCTAAAACGTTATAAACAGTCTAAACTATCCAGTATGCCCTATTTCGTGCAGTCAGGTCTAAAGAATACTCTATTTTGTGCAGTGCCCTCACCGTGTTTGTAGGAAACTCCGTCAGTATAGCAGTGTTCAGATTGGCACGGAACTTGCTAAATCTAAATTACTTGCGCCCGATGCCATGTGTAGATCGATTTGCTTCAACCACAAAACTTATGTATGGTGACAACTCGGATTGTTTTAACACGCTTTCAAAAGGAGCAATCACAATGAAAATCGGAATCCATTTTATCACATTCACGATAATCATCGGTATTCTCTCACTCAATACGGCCCCTGCCTCTATTGTGACAGATGGACTTGTCAGCTACTGGCCCTTTGATAGAGGATACTTTACTAATAAAACAGTAAAAGATGTATGGGGTGACAACAACGGCACAATCAGCGGAAATCCTGAAGTTGTTCCCGGTCAGGTAGGCGATGCACTTGCGTTTGGCGGTATTGCAGATTTTGTTAACCTAACCACGCTTGGCGATTTTGGCAGATCGATTGGGACATCTTCCTTTGAAGCATGGATCAAAACCACTAACAAGAAAAATTGGATGACGCTCGTTAATACACATGGGGCAGAATGTCCTAATTGGGGCCTAGAACTCAATGGATCTAACGATGAATTTGGAATTCAGATTATGGACGGAACACTCCATCATTACATTGGCATTGGAGGCCAAAACAGCTGTGGCATTTCACGTGGAACAGAAACTGTGGATATTTTTGATGGCGAATGGCACCATATTGTTTATACAAATGATTATATGATAAATAAAGGCGGCACGAGCGGAAATGGTAAAAGAATCATCTATATAGATGGCGTATCCGGTTCTACAATCGACCATGGCTTTGGGGGGAACAATAAAATAGGATTTTTGCCATTTGCAGCACCTGTCCATCTTGGTGCAAGAAAGTTTCCGGGGAACTCACATGGTCACTTCATAGGTATGATTGATGAAGTCCGGTTTTACGATCGTCCGCTCACAGCAGATGAAGTGATCCAGAATTTTGAATCAACCGAACCTTATAACGTCGCGCCTAAAGGAAAATTGTCAACCCTTTGGGCGACACTGAAGACAAAATGATAGCGTTATCCACATCCAAATTGTGGCAATAGCAAGTTTTGGTCGGAAATATGTAAACATGAGTTTGAAAAAAGTTTAGGTTCATATAAAGACTCTGCGCTAACGAATATGTCAAACTCACGTGGTGACTGCTTCCAGAAAAAACAAGTATACTGCCTACTTCTTCTTGTTCCCCTATCCTTTTTTAGGCAATCTATATATTTTGCGGATGTCACAGATCGTCTGCTGACCAAAACGCAACCATTCTCGCGCTTGCGCAATCGTCAGCGAGATGAAGTTGTTCGACCAATCTGACAACATCTTACATACATGCCAATACAGGCACGCTTGCCAACTAATACGACCCGCTCCAAGCAACGCAAACGCAGAACCCGCACCACGAGGCATCGCACATTTCTTCGGCAAACCGTCTTGGTCTAACGGCGCATCTAACGGATCGCAGAAGTGATGCACGACTTGATACGTGTTCGCCAAATTATTGCCTCGCACATTTTTCGATAACCACCCTTTCGAGACAAGGCCTTTGACGGCTGCTATCACTTGCGACCGAGACATGCCGCAGTCCTTGGACAGACGACTATACGATAAACCATGTGAGCTGCCCGACTCCCAATGCGAGCATTCATTGATCTTCAAATAGACCAACGCCTCCGCCTCGGATAATAAGTGCCGCTGGAGGTGATCAAATATAGAATGTTCACCCACTGGCACTTGACACGTCGAGACTTGCACGATTTCAGGCACAGATAAAAAACCTTCCACAGAGTCAAACGTCAATTGTTGATGCATAACTATCCTTTCCAACGACTTCTATAGCCGTCGCTGAAGATATGGCGGCGCAAAATTAGAAAACCACCGACTAAAAGTAGAACAAACATATACGCAAATACACGCAAAACAAAACTCCATCGGAAGCGTCCCACACAGTGAATGTGTCGGACGACTTCCGAGATAAAATTCACGCGCGTTTGACGCGCGTCAGGTAACGCGGTGTCACTTTTTCGTAATTGCCCCTGAACCCTTGTAACCACTATGTTCAGAGGCTAATTTTTTTTTCTGTATAATTACTATTTCTAC
>VXZK01000247.1 GCA_009845545.1 Candidatus Poribacteria bacterium | reverse complement strand
GTTTAAAACGTTCTTCTCACCAAAATTTTTGGTAATATTTCTAACAGAAATCATATTTTTAAAGTTGTCGGTTGTCAGTTCGGTTTTTCTGCGAAAAACCTTTCAGTTGTTAGGGGAATAGCTGTCAGTTATCAGTAAAGATCGCGAGCAGCAAAAAATCCGCAGAAACACCCAAAGATACCAAAATTTGTTAGTAGCAACTTGGGTTAATTATACCAATCCCAAGATGTTAAAGAGGATATGGTTCAAGACAAAGTCTAAAATAAGGATAGTGATGAGCGAAATAACAGCAGACCCCGTTGTAGCAGTGCCGACCCCTTCAGCGCCGCCAGCAGTCGGGATGCTAAACCCTTTGTAGCAGCCCACAGCTGCAATCGCCATGCCGAAAGAGGTTGCCTTAATTAAACTAATAAGTACACTACCGACAAACAAATTTTTTTGGACTTCCGCGAGAAAAAAGTAACCGTTGACATCAAACAGGGTAACAACGGCAGTAAAACCGCCGGCAATACCTGCAAACGTTGAGAAGATCGTCAAGGTCGGCAACATAATAGAACACGCGAGAAAACGGGGGACGACCAAATATTTAACGGGGTTTGTTCCCATGACTTCAAGTGCGTCAATCTGTTCAGTCACCTTCATCGTTGAAAGTTCAGCAGTAATTGAAGCCCCAATACGTCCAGCAAGTACAAATGCAGTAATCATCGGTCCGAGTTCTTTGACGATCGAGACACAGACGAATCTTGCGACTGATCCTTCCACGGCAAAGGGTTTGAGTTGAATATAGCCTTGAACGCCTAAGACCATCCCCGTGAAAAACCCGGATACCATCACAACAGCTAAAGAGTTGAAACCGATTAACAACAACTGCTTGACGAGCAGATCAAACTGCAGCGGGGGGCGGAAGATTTGAAAAAGGGTTTGAAAAAAGAGCGTAAAGGCTTGCCCTACTTCGGAAAGCACAGTGTGCAATCGAATTTTGATACGTTTTAATATTGGGTGAGCCCAAAACCGACCGGAGGCTTCGCGCGTAGCGGATTGCTGATTCATGTTTTTTTAACTTGGGTTATCAAATCGCATCTGCTTTTTCGTAAAATAGAGAACGACCGTTCCGGTCGGTCCGTTACGCTGTTTTTTAATCATCAGGTCTGCTTCAACACGATCCCCAGCATCTTCTTCTTCGTAATAATCTTCCCGGTATAAAAAAGCAACGATATCTGCGTCCTGTTCAATTGCGCCGGATTCGCGTAAATCTGAAAGTTGCGGTTGTTTGTCGGGGCGGCGTTCCACCTCACGGCTCAACTGTGAGCAAGCAATAATTGGTACATTGAGTTCCCATGCAAGGACTTTCAAGGACCGTGATATTTCGGAAATTTCCTGTTCACGCTGATTGTATCTGCCTGTGCCTCTGAGTAGTTGCAAATAATCAACGATAATAAGAGCGAGTTCGCTATGTTCACCTTTGAGCCGCCGCCCTTCAGCACGCAGACTTTGAACGGTAAGGCCTCGGTTGTCATTAATGAGAATAGGCGCTTCAGACAATCGACTCGCAGCTTCCGTGAGGGGTCGCCAATAATCCTCACTAAAATTGCCCGTTCGGAGCTTTCCAAAGTCGATACGAGATTCAGCAGATAACATGCGCATAGCAATATCCTGTGCTGGCATCTCTAAACTAAAAATCGCAACCGGAAGCTCCTGGTCGATTGCGATATTCTGTGCCATATTCAGGACCAATGTCGTCTTTCCCATACTCGGACGCGCAGCGATAATGATAAAGTTGCCAGGCTGCAACCCGGAGGTCATGTGATCAAAATCCATAAACCCGGTGGAAACCCCTAAGAACCTCTCTTGCTTATGAAATAATTTTTCAATTGCATCAATACTTGTTGTGACGAGTGGGTTAATAGGCTGGAATCCGCGCTGTGCATCGTTTTGTCCAAGTTCAAAAACGGATTCCTGGGATTGATTGAGCACTTCAGCAAGTTCTATGCTCTCGTCTTGTGCGAGTTCGCGAATTGCGGCACCAGCTTGGATTAACTGGCGGCGCGTTGCCTTTTCATGCAGAATATCGGCATAAAACTCTGTACTCTCCGTTTCCACAATCGGTGCCTGGAGTTCATAGAGATAGCCTGCGCCGCCCGTGCGATTGATCTGATTCGTACGTTTCAATTCATCGGCAACAAGCAGCGGATCCGCTTTGCTAACGCGCTCATATACTGCAAGGATAGCAGAATATATCAACTGATGGTCGGTGGTAAAAAACGCATCAGAGGTGTGTCCAAGCTGGGCAATTACCCGAGGGATAACAGCCTTCTCGGTCATCATTGCACCGAGTACTGCTTGTTCAGCATCCTTGTCAGAGAGGGAGTCAACGGCTTGTGTCTGCATAATTACGCTTCACGTTCAACAACAACGCGGAGTTCAACGACGACATCTGTATGCAATTTGACTGGGACCATGAACACACCGAGTTCACGGATCGGTTCTGCGAGTTCAAGGAATCGGCGTTCTAATTCAAAGCCTTCAGTTCGTAACGCCTCGGCGACATCCATAGAGGTAACAGACCCGAAGAGCCGGTCATTCTCACCGGCGCGCCTTTTGAGTGTGCAGGTAACACCCGTAATCTGTGCCGCAATTTCATGTGCCCGTTCTTTATCTTTCGATTCTTGCTGATCGATGACTCGTTTTTGGTGTTCAAGAAAGCGACGGTTCCGCTCTGTTGCGTGCACTGCCAACTGCATCGGCAGAAGATAGTTCCGGGCGTAACCGTCCGCGACCTTCAATACATCGCCCGGTACACCGAGCCCTTCAACACTTTTCTTTAGAATCACTTCCATAATTAAAAACCTAAACTACCTTTTGTAGGGAAACCCGTTGGCTGGGTCTGTGCCCTACTTCTATCGTGTAAATGGCAATAGTGCCATATTACGCGCGCGTTTCACTGCCCGGGTCACCATTCGCTGTTGCTTCGCCGACAAACCTGTGACCCGGCGACTTACAATTTTCCCACGTTCGTTAATAAATTTTCGCAGCGTATCTATATCTTTGTAGTCAAAAGATTCAATTTTGTGATAGCGCTGTCTGCGACGAAATGCCATATTGATTTATTCCTTTTTTTCTATAGTTGTCAGTGGTCAGCCATCAGCAGTCAGCAAAGATCGCGTCGTGAACGCGGCCTTGCTGATAGAGAACCGATGGTTAATAGATTGATGACTGATCACCGACGGCTGATAGCCATATTAAAACGGGATGTCATCATCTGTTGCGGAAGGTGCACTGGTCGCTTCGGGGGCCGGTGCCTCTTGATAAGATTCGGATTGCGTCGGTGCCGCTGCGGGTTCGGCATTCGCATAACCACCCTCCGTCTGATCTCCATCACGCCTTCCACCGATTAACTGGATCCGAAACGCTGTAACAGAAAGTTTATTCCGTTTGGTTCCGTCGTCGGCCTCCCAAGAGTCGAATTTAAGACTCCCCTCAAGGAAAACAGGACTGCCTTTACTTAGATACTCGTTTACTACTTCAGCCTGTCTACCCCAAGCTGCTACATCAACAAAACAGACGGTCTCCTTTTGCTCGCCTGATTGCCGATCAGTGTAACGCTCACTTATAGCAAGGCCAAAATTAGCGACTGAGTTTCCATTGGGAAGGTATTTCAATTCTGGATCTCGGGTGAGATTTCCTAGCAATATAACCCGGTTGTAACTTGCCATGGTTTCTCCTCTTTATAACACTTGAGGCTTTCAGTATTTTGTAACATTAAAAACCAAAAACCTATTGTTTAAAATTCAAGCGATGTTTATTTCAGGCAGATTCTGCTGTATCTTCAGCCTCTGCATCCTCATTATCTGTTGCCTCTTCTGCTTCTGCTTCTGCATCATCATCAGGTGTTGACCCCTCTACTTCAGGTGTCGGTTGTTCCACTTCGGATGTTGATGGCTCCGCCTCGGCGGCAATTTCGGCTTTCAATTTATCTATATCGTCTTCGTATTGTACGATCATGTAGCGTAGAATCGCTTCAATGACGTGTAAAGCCTGGTTTAATTCTGCGACAAAACTCGGTGCGCTCTCGAAAATGTAGAGCACGTAATAGCCTTCACTCCGTTTCCGGATTGGATAGGCAAGGCGTTTTTTCCCCCAAGGATCAAGTTTCAAGAGGGTCCCGCCATTTTCGATGATGCCCTTCACTTGGTCAGTCAGTGCTTCTGCTTCGTTTTCATCATGGTCAGGCGTGATGATAAGCAGGAGTTCATAAGGTTTCAAATTTTCATGCCTCTCTTTGGACTGATGGTTCCACTGCTCCTACACTAAAAGCAGGGAACAGAGATTAATTGCGTAAACCCCATCTGATTGCATAAGTATCGAAAGGCTTATGGCTATCAGATGGAATTCTATACGTTAAAATTAGTTTATATAATTATACCACATATCGATTCGCATATCAACCTAAAATCACATTTTTTTATCGTTATTAGTTGCCAGTTTTCAGTTGTCAGCAGCCAGCAGTCAGAGGAATAGCCTTCAGCCAGCAGCAGTCGGCAGTCAACGGATTGGGAGCGTTGCGTGTGCTGTCACATGCAACGGTAAGAAGAACGGACGTTTTGATGTGATAACCTCTTGCCGAATGCGTACGGCTAATGTATCGACCTCAACCTGCTCTGCAGTGGCAAGTTCATACTTTTCGAGGAGTGGCAGCAGACTCTGAAAGATAGTCGCCATGTATCGGTAACCAGCCCACGTTTCGGCAGCACCGATCGGAGATTCAAGGTGCATCGTTGGGGCTGGTAAACCTGCGTTCACAAAAGTCTGATAAAGTCCAATCCCCATGTTGAGGTGCGCCCCAGAATGCTTAAACACATCCAAAATCCATGTAATCAGCTGATTCATCAGTGGTGTATCTGGATGTAAGCAGGCAGGATAGAGCGTGTATTCTGGTTCTTGAAATGCGGCGATCCCGCCTGGTTTTAAGTGCGTTATGAGCGTAGTGAATGCCGCGGCTGGATCCGCCATATACATCAACACGAACCGCCCGACGATTGCATCGAATTTTTCTGAAAATGTGAGGGTACGCGCGTCGCCTGCAATGAATTCGACGTTTCGCGTACCTGCATCGGTTGCGCGTTGGCGTGCGGTGTCAAGAATCCCTGCGTTGATATCCACACCAACGACCTGTCCTGTCGCTCCGACAAGTTCAGCAATCGTGAGTGCGACATCACCCGCGCCACTCCCGATTTCAAGTACACGCATTCCGTCAATAATACCCGCTCGTCTGCAAAGCCGGTGCGTTGACTCGCCATAGATTCTTGATTGCTCAATGAGGCGTGTTGTTTCGTGGGAGGTGCGCCCTAAGGTGTAGGTAGCATCGCTATTTAACGCGTGCAAGTTCTTCGCGTGATCTTTCGCCATACATCGATCCCTTTTACACCGGTAGGGAGGCATACGCTGTGATGTGCGGCGGCAATAGGAGCGGTCGTTTTGAGGTTGTGACTTCCGCTTGAATCCGATCTGCGAGTGTGTCGATATCTACCTCTTCACTTGTCGCGATGCCATACGCCTCCATAAGCGGAACGAGGCTCCGAAAACTGTTGGCAAGATACTCAAACCCGGGCCAGCCCTCAGGACCGCCCATGGGCGCCTCAAAGTGTAAGGTAGGCTCAGGCAGCCCCGCATCAACGAATACCCGGTAGAGTTCCATCCCCATGTTGAGATGTGCTCCTGAACGTTCAAACACTGTGAGGCCCCATTCAACCAGCTGGTTTATCAAAGGTGTATCTGGATGTATAACCGTCCGGTAGAGTGCGAGTTCAGTATCCTGAAAGGCGATAATACCTCCGGGCCGAAGATGAGTGATAAATTTTTTAAGTGCCTCTGCTGGGTCTGACATATACAGCAGGACAAGTCTACCGACGATTGCATCAAAATCGTCTGGAAGTTCAAGCGTTCGGGCATCACCGGCAATGAATTCAACATTTGAAAAACCGGCTGTATCTGCGCGAGCCTGTGCCGTTTTGAGCACATCAGGGTTGACATCTACACCAACGACGTTTCCCTCGTGCCCTACAAATTCAGCGGCGGTGAGTGCGACATCACCTGCCCCACTACCGACATCAAGTACTTTCATCCCTTTAGCGATACCGCTTCTGAGGAAAAAACGGCGTGTTACATCGTCATAAAGCTGCGATTGCTCGATTAAGCGTTGTGTTTCTTCCTCACTACGCCCCATTGTATATTCTGCGTCTCTGCTCTGATTGCTCATTATCATTTACCTCACTTTCGAGAAATCTGCTATGATGGTAGCAGCGTCGTATCCGAGTGCTGCGGGTACGTCCGGTGCGATGCCGTATTTTTCGGTATAGGCGTTAACGAATTGACGTGCATCTTCGGTTAATCGACCGTCGGGTGAGAAATGGTTCGCAAAGAAACTGCTCCCAAGTGCCATGCCGCCGATCTCAACTAAATCTGGTCGATCCCAACCATCACCACCGAGAAAAGTAGCGGAGATACCGATATTGTCAGACCTTGCCTGCTTCATCGCCAGTGGGAATTCGGCACCTAAGCCTGGCAAAAAACAGCAGCAACGGCTGGTTCAACAGCAGCAATCGCCAACAACTGCTTGGTGAAATCTGTGGTGCCCGCCTCGTAAAATTGATGGGTAGCGACCGTGCCGCCTTGTACGGTAAAGTCCTCGATAAAAGCGGTTGATAGTCCGTCCGGGTAGGGGCTCCCTGTTTCCGTGAGGACAGCGGCTGTCGTTGCTCCGAATTCTTGTATGGCGAAATCTGCCATTATCCTTGCCTGATACGGATCAATGTAAGCACCGTTGTTTAGGACTTAACAAAATCTCAAGAACCTGTTAGAATCTATTAAAACCT
>VXZK01000383.1:37261-43202 GCA_009845545.1 Candidatus Poribacteria bacterium | reverse complement strand
CCTTTATACATGTTATCCTTATAGTCCGTTATGTTAGAGATTTGAAGAAAATCCAAAAACGGAGCAATCTGCAGATACAATTGACAACCAAAATCGCAAATGTTACACTTCCCTTGGTAACTTTTTTGCGCAGCCAGAAATACCCAAAAAAACGCATCTAAACCCATACAGCGACTGGGTTTACGACCTAAATATAAAAGTTACCAAAAAGCGAAAACAGATACCATTTGGTATCTTTTCAGTCAGATTGGTATCTTTTTTTAAGGCAAAATCACATCGGGATTTTCCAGCAGAAAACATCAAATGAGAAGATCGGAGTTACAAACGCCGCCTACAAGTGTGACAGCACCTACTGGCAGGGGTAGGTGAGAAACGCATATCGAATAACATGATTCTCCCATTGCTACACCCGCGGCAATTTGCGAGTCAGACAACACAACCTCACAAGCCTATCAATCCGGTAATCCCGAAAATCAGCGCATCAGACAACGACAAAAACCCAATATTTATTTGACATACCCCTTTATATATGTTATACTTACAATATGTTATGTTACCGTTCTCAAAAACTAACAATGAAGCAGCCAGTGAAGCAATTGAAAGTCAATGCCGAGGATGTTACACTTTCCGCTAAATTATTTTTTTTCACAACAGAGACTCAGAACAAAAATGCCTATAAACCCTTACAACAACTGGGTTCTACGTCGATGCTCTTGTACATCAAATGTTACACTGGTGTAACATTTTAAGGAGAATTCTCCTGAAGCTGACGACCAAATCAAGAAAGAACTACAATCCTGAAAATCTACTAATCCTGTGAATCTTGATTCTGACAACTGAAAACCAATATTGACATCCATTCGTTTAATATGATAATATTTTCATGCATGTTCTGAAAGGGAGAAGTCGCCTGAACATGAGAGAGCAACGCACGCTTTTCGATCTGACGCAAGACGGTTTGGTCATTGCTCAAAAACTTCAGCGCATCCATCCCGAATTTAATGTGTCTGGCTTTGTCTCGGATGTGCGGACAGAGATGGAGGGGCAGACAATCTACAACGTAACGAATGCTATCGGACGCGTCCTACGCCAACATCTGCCAGAGGATTATTCGGATGCACTCGCCATCTTGATGGATTTCGTTGCGCGTGAGGTGCCCCCAGAATCGACGCGAAACCCTACTGCCGAAGTCGAGACAAGCCTCAGACCGATTTCGCATTTCATCAGTCTCTACGGATTAGCGGATTTCGACGCATCGCTGGACGCGTTCCGCAGGCTTGCAAAACATCGGTGTACGCGTGGCGGTGAAATCCGTGCGTTTCTCATTAAAGACGCTGATAGATGCTTTGAACGTTTCGGTGACTGGGTCCAAGACGAAAACGCAAATCTCCGCTTGTTCGTGGCGGCATCGCTTTGCACACGCGGCACATGGCAGAAATGGCTGCGTCCGTCCATTGAAGACCCACAACCGATCTTGTCACTCTTGGAGACACTCAAAGACGATACGGATGCCCGCGTCCGAGAACACGTCGCTACAGATATGCGCGATATTGTTAAGGATTATCCAGAAGCCGGTTATGCTACGTTGGAGCGGTGGAGTCGGGACAGGAAATCGGAAACGCAGAAGATTCTCAAGCAGGCACTCAAATATCAGGTGAAGATTGGCGACGCACGCGCTTTTAAACTCCTCGGCCTCGGCGCGGCACCGAAGTTAGGCAAGGCAGACATTACACTAACCGAGCTGCAATCTGAACATCTGGCACTGCCTATCAACGACGCGTTTCGCTTCTCGTTCAGCCTGCAGAGCAAATCCGATGCGGAACAGACGATCCTGACGTACTACGCAGTCGCCTACAAACGTCCGACAGGTCACATCACGCGCAAACGTTACCGCCTCAGCCAACGCAAATTGAAGCCACGCCAGCGCGTTGATTATGAAAAATCGCTCTTTCCATTGCCGTCGCTCAAGCAGTATGACGATGGCAAGGCTTGTCTCGGTTGGCACCGTTTCGAGTTGGAGATCAACGGCGACGTACTCGGCGGTTTCGACTTTGAAGTAACCGCACCAACAGACAAAAAAGCCAATTGACGCACAACAGCCAAAATATCTTGCAAACTACAGTGGAACTCAGAATTAATCCTACATATCTGTAGCATTCTCTGTGTAGCATAGGCTGTTAGCCTGTGGCACTCTTTCAGTAGCATAGGAAACCGTTGGTCTCCTGTGGCACTTTCAAAGACGATGAGAGCACCAAGAATTGTTTGAGAGTGCCCTCTTAATTCTACTATAGTTTGGACAATTTATATCGGTTGGACGTTGTGTTTTTCAACGTTTTTTGTTTTTTGCGAGTTTTGGATGTGGACATAAGGCGCGAAAAAGCATATTTATGCCCAACGCAGATGTCCTTACATAGCACTCCGCTGGAGTGCAGCCGATCATCAATGAATATGCTACAGACATGTTGCTCCGCTGGAGCAAGGAGATCGATTTTTCAGACACCTACTTTTAACACTTTGCGCGTATAGGTTATACCTCGGTTTAGGTGCCCTTTCTCACGCCAGAGGCGTGATATGTCTATAGAAATAGGTTGTAGATATTCTCGCACTCCAGCGGAGTGCTATGTGTGTAAATTGTCCAACTTTAGTAATTCTAAAATCTACTATAAAAAACGTTGACAATGGAATACCAATGGCTGACGGCTGACGGTCTCCGACGGCTGACAGCCATAAAAAAAGGAGTTTCTATACATGACAGGTGAAGAAAAATTTCAGGTAGACCTTGAAGGCTACCTCGTCATAAAGAACGTCTTGACCGACGACGAAGTCGCCGAGATGAATGAGATTATTGATAACGGAGACCGCCAAGGACCGCCGAGCCTCTGGGGTGAACCCTTCAAACGGCTCATTGACCATCCGAAAATTCTACCGTATCTCATTGATCTATTAGGACCGCACGTCCGACTCGATCACGATTACTCTCTCTTTATGCAGAAAGGTCAAGGTCGTGGCGGATTGCACGGTGGTGAGGACGGCGGACGCGCCGGTGGACACGTCGGCGATCACTGGTATAAATACCGAGATGGACACATACGGAACGGATTGTCCGTGATGACATATAATCTTGCAGACGCACCCGCAGGGGCAGGCGGATTTGCCTGTATCCCGGCGAGCCATAAGAGTAACTTCGCACCGGAGATACCATCGGAAGTACGCCGATTCGAGCGTCCTGCACACTATGTCGTCCAACCGCCCGTTGAAGCCGGAGATGTGCTGTTTTTTACCGAAGCACTCATTCACGGCACGATGCCGTGGACAGCCGATCACGAACGCCGCTCGGTGCTCTACAAATACAGTCCCGGACACTCCGCTTGGTCACAGAATTATTACGACATCAGCAAATACGACGGGTTGACAGAGCAACAGAAACGGATGCTAATGCCACCCTCTATCGGCAGACGACCACCCGTCATTGACCCGGATTGAAAAACCAAAAGATCTGTATATAGTAACCCAAGTTGCTATCAAGGATTTTTGCGGTTTTGCTTGGGTATTTCTGCGTATTGGAACACAGTTTTTCAAACACTGTCTTCACCCCGTAGGGGTGTTATGTCTATAGAAAATGGTATATCCAAGCGACCGCACCCCGTAGGGGTGCTATTGCTTCGCAGTGAGAATAAACAAGAGGCAACTTGCTTATAGTAGTTGGTTATCCATATAAGAAACCTCTTTTCTGACTGCCGACGGCTGGCGGCTAATGGCTAACAGCCAAACAAAAGGAGACTTTACACATGACAGGTGAAGAAAAATTTCAGGTAGACCTTGAAGGCTACCTCATCATAAAGAACGTCTTGACCGACGACGAAATTGCCGAGATGAACGACATCATTGATAACAGCGAACGCCAAGGACCGCCGAGTCTCTGGGGTGAACCCTTTAAGAGACTCATTGATCACCCGAAAATCCTCCCGTATCTCATTGAGCTTTTGGGACCGCACGTCCGACTCGACCACGACTATGCCATTTTTATGGAAGAAGGACAGAAAGGTGGCCGACTGCACGGCGGTGAAGATGGCGGAGGGCCCGGTGGACCTGAAGGCGATCACTGGTACAAATATCGTGACGGTATCATGCGCAACGGTTTATGTGTGATGACCTACAACTTAGCTGACGCACCGGAAGGCGCGGGCGGATTCGCCTGTATTCCCGGAAGCCACAAGAGCAATTTCTTGCGTCAGATTCCGTCAGAGGTACGCCAATTTGAACGTCCGACACATTACGTTGTGCAACCGCCTGTTGAAGCGGGAGATGTGTTATTTTTTACTGAAGCACTCGTTCACGGGACAATGCCGTGGACAGCAGCGCATCGACGGCGGGCACTGCTCTATAAATACAGTCCCGGACACTCCGCATGGGCAGGGCATTATTACGACATCAGCAAATACGGCGACCTGACCGAACAACAGAAACGGATGTTGTTGCCACCCTCGATCGGTAGTCGTCCCCGCGTCATTGATGCAAGTTGAAATTGTATCCAAGACCTTACTATCCGAATCTTAACCGAGCCCCAGGTCCGGTAGGTGCGGTTTCCCAACCGCACCGGATGCTCGTCAGAAACCTTGATACGCCAGAGAGAAGGAAAATATAAATGCCAAAAGTCCAGCTCACCGGAAACCAGAGCGATTTTTTGAAAATAGTTGTTGCAGCGGCAGGGCGTGGCGACCTCGAAACCGTGCGCCAACTGCTGGATGAAAACCCCGCATGGATTCACACTATCGGTTCGCACGGGCGGACGATGCTGTGGGAAGCAGCGTATCGCGGAAAATTGGAGATGGTACAATTTCTTCTCGAACGTGGTGCCGATATACATCTGCCCGGATGTCATCTGAGTCAGCACGGGATCGAAATAACGCCTTACTGCGTCGCGCGGCACGAAGGACGCGAGCACGTTGCAGACTATCTGCTGGCACACGGGGCGGAAGTTGACATTCACACGGCTGCCTATCTTCAAGATTACGATACTGTCCGCGCGCATCTTGATAGCGACCCCAGCCTCGTCAATAGTGGATACCTTCAATCGGTCATGTTACCGTCAGGGCAACCCCACACCGTTGAACACCGAGAGACAGCGTGGGCGACACCGCTCTGCTACGCCATCATCGGCGGAAACGTAGCGATTGTTGAACTGCTCATCTCACGCGGTGCGATTATCGAACCCTACAGCAAAGACTTATTGGATTATGCTGTCGGAGAAGATCGGGTGGAGATTACTAAGATGTTGCTTGAGAACAATGCGGATCCGAGCAAAGCACCGCATATCTTGGACGACGGTTCCGAAATGAGTCAATTGCTCAAGGCGCACGGTGTCCCATCGAAAGATATTAACGCGCAGAACCACATGGGCTGGCCCCCACTTGTCTACGTCTGCCGTGGCGATAAAGGAGAACATCCGGAGGATGTGCTACGACTTTTAGAACTCGGTGCCGATATCAGTGTTCAAAACCACAAGGGTCAGACGGCGCTGCATTGTGCAGCGAAGGCGGGGTTTCTCAAGGTCATCAATTTGCTCATCAAAAAAGGTGCCACGATTGATGCACCCGACAATAAAGGCGAAACACCGCTGTTCGAGGCAATCCGATCAACAATAAAGGACGGCGAAAAACAGCGCGCAGCAATTGAAGCACTGCTCATTAAAGGTGCCGATCCAAATCTTAAGAACGGCAAGGGGTTGACCCCACTACAGATCGCACAACAGATGCGAAGGGCAGACGCAGGGAAAATCGTAGAGTTGTTGCGAAAATACGAGGCAATTTATAGTGAAACCCAGAATTAATCCTACATCTTTGTAGCACAAACTTTTAGTTTGTGGCACGCTTTCAGTAGCATAGAAGACCGTTAGTTTCCTGTGGCACGCTTTCAGTAGCATAGGAGACCGTTGGTCTCC
>VXZK01000383.1:5370-37161 GCA_009845545.1 Candidatus Poribacteria bacterium | reverse complement strand
AGACCGTTAGTTTCCTGTGGCACGCTTTCAGTAGCATAGGAGACCGTTGGTCTCCTGTGGCACGCTTTCAGTAGCATAGGCTGTTAGCCTGTGGTACTTGCAAGGACGATGAGAGCACTAAGAATCGTTTGAGAGTGCCCTCTTAATTCTAAAATCTACTATAAATCTCCTTAAACCGCTTGAAATGAAAACACCTTATACCCGCGAAAAACTCACACAAGATTTCACCAATCTCGGCATCGAAAAAGGCGACACCCTCTTCATCCATTCATCTTTCAAAAGCCTGGGACCCGTTGAGGATGGGGCAGGCACGGTCATCGCTGCATTAGAAGAAACCGTCGGACAAAACGGGCTGATTCTGATGCCGACCTTCAGTCTCTTACCGAGTCGAGAAGAACGCGTCGCAGCGTGGGATGTACCGACAACACCCTCCACAGTCGGATGGCTGACAGAGTTCTTTCGCCAGATGCCCGGCACCTATCGTTCTGACCACTACTCACACGCCGTTGCTGCGCGCGGAAAAAACGCGGAAGCATTTGTGGCAGATCACCGCCGACGCGAAGGCTATCAATCGCCGTGGGACCTCCATCCGTGGGGCAAGACTTACGGCACACATTCACCGATGTTTCGGGCATACAAATCGGATGCCAAACTGCTCATGATTGGTGTCGATTACAACACCTCGACCTATATCCATCTCGTTGAGGTGATCTATTGGAACAAACGCCTCACGGAGAATTCGCAGGCAACGTTTATCGGGCTGAACCGTCCGAAACTCGGCGCGTTTTGGGACGCACTCGGAAAGTTGAGACAAGGCAAAGTGGGGGATTCAGACTGTCGGTTGTTCCACATCAAAACCTATGTGAACACATTTCTCGCAGAAGTTGAACGCAATCCTGAATCTTATGTCAGGTGAGAGATTGGACACCATTCCTGTTTTCAGTCATTTCTGTCATTGGCTATTCTCCTTGGCGCGTCGCCATCACCTCAATATCAAATCCCTCTTTCCGAATACGCTGATCAAAATAGAGGCGCGTAAAACCGATCACCCAGATCGGCATCGTAAACGTATCGATCCCTAAGTTGACAAGGTACATCAGCGCGTAAGAGAGACGTAACTCGGACCATTTTGTAGGGAGTTCCCATATTGCCATCCATTGTACAATTTCCCTAAAATTTCCTACACCCTCAAGTCCTGTAATAACAAATAAAAACGCAAAAACAGTGCGGAGTATAAAACCGATAGCGAAAGAAAGTAGGAAAATCGCTATCACCGTCCCAATGACACGCCACCGTCTACCGCTGATTAACGCACGGCTTCGCCTGAAGCCAACGCGCATGGATGTCCCCTCCAACAGTGTAGCAGAAACAAAGAAACTCCAATAGGTTATAAAGAAACCGACAGTACTAACCATGATAAGTGGCGCAAATACTCGGAGAATGACATTCACGGTTACTATCTCTACGCCATTCGTTCCTGTAGAACTCCTAATATAAGATAGAATGAGCGACGCAAGGACAAAACCTGAGAGGAATACACAGAAAATTGTGATAATTCCAAATAAAAATGAACCGACGAAATATGGCAAAAATTGTTGTCTCCCTTGCCTTAACACCTCACCCACGCTGATCCGATTCTCCAAACAGACTTGTGCACCAGCAAAAACAAGCCTGCTCACCACAAAAAGAGAGATTCCAAAGACAGCGATGACAATAGGGACCCAGAGTGCCACCCGCACGTTCCGTCCTACTGAATCGTCAAGGAACGCGATCAAAATCACTATGACTATCGTCATAAAGTAACCGGAAGCGATTCCAAAGAACGACAGGAAATGTGTACGATAAAGGCTGAATATTGTATCCAGAAGTTCACCAAACCCTACGGCTTGTAGTTTTGGAGGCACCTCATTCGCTTGGGAAGGATTGCTTTGTTCTGGCATGGCTATCTCCTTAACTCTTTCAGGTCGTTTGCGGGGTCTTCAGCGCGTAGACTTCTTCTAAAAACTTCTCATAATCCACTGAACCGCTACCCCCCATCTTTTCGACAATCGGGCTGGCGATCGTCCGTGCCAACTCTGAGCGACGAAATTTCGGGAGCGTGCCGCGTCGGGCAAGATACTCACGGATCGTGCTTAACTCGTTCTCTGTGACCAACTCAGGTCGAATCCAAGTCGCATAGTCAAACACTTGCGGTGAAATGTTGAGAGCGGATGCCCTTGCGTTTGCGTTCACACCTGTAGGTTTCAAGTCCGTACGCGCTGTTTTAACGACGAGTGTCCCCGCAGCCAAGTCACCTAATCGCTTCCAGTTGCTGTTGAGGAGCATCGCCAGCAGACCGGCACCATAAAAGACAGGGAGGAAATCAACCAATCGCACCAGATTACGGATCGCTGAATCCGCAAAACCGATCGGGTAGCCGCCATCTTTGATGACCCGTAGTCCGAGCGCACGTTTTCCCGGCGATTGACCATTCGTCGTGACCTCAAATACCATATAATATCCCCAAAAGAGCGCGAAAACGAGGATACCGCCTAACGCACCGAGCCAGTTACCGAGCGTATCACCGAGTTCAGATATGAAATTTCGGTTAACGTAATACCCAATAAAGGCGATGAGCAAGAGCAGTAAGGTATCAATCAGTGCCGCATAGAAACGCGACCCAATACCCGCTTTTTGAAAACTAATGTCAATCTGTTCCGGCGTTTCTATCGATAATTGTTCGTTCATTTTGAAGGTATGCTCCCTTTCGGCGTAAAAAGGCTTGATTTTTGATATGAAATAGCGTTTAATGGTGTAGAGAGAAAATCACATTCAGATTAACTGGCAACTGATAACTGACAACTGGCAACTATTCCGCGTCATGACAATCACAGAATTCATTACCAAAAAACAGGAAACTTGGAACGAACTCGAAGCATTGCTTAACCGTCCACGAGATGCGGATGCGACACAACTCAACCGGCTCGGTTATCTATATCAGCGTGTCACGTCCGATTTAGCGGTCGCACGCCGCGATTTCCCACAAGACCGGTGTGTCCCATATCTCAACGAACTCGCATCACGCGCACACGCCACGGTTTACCAGACTTCTCCCTTCAAACGAGGCAATCTCCGACAGTTCCTTCACTTCGGCTTCCCCACCCTGTTTCGCAAAAATCTCAGCTTTATCGGCGCATCGTTCTTGATGTTCATTGTCGCATTTGCGGCAGCATACTGGATCGGCCTGACGACTCCCGAATTCGCGGAAAAACTTATACCTGAACGCTATGTCTCCCATATCAAGAAGTTAGAAGACGACGCATGGAACGACACATCACCAGAATGGCGAAATCTATTCGCCTCCTTTGTGATGACCAACAACATCCGCGTCGCTTTTAACGCATTCGCATGGGGCATCATGTTTATGGTCGGCACCGCTTATATTTTAGTCTATAATGGTATCCTCATCGGAGCAGTTGCGGGGTTGTGCCATGCCAACGGCGTTTCATTGGCACTCTGGTCGTTTGTCTCACCGCACGGCTATATTGAACTCACAACAATCTTTATCGCAGGGGGTGCCGGATTAAAGTTAGGCTATTCGCTGATCTCACCCACGCTCTATACGCGTAAACGTGCTTTGACAGACGCTGCCAAAATCGCTGTCCAATTGCTTGGTGGGTGTGTGGCATTGCTCATTGTTGCCGGGACGATTGAAGGTTTCGTCTCACCCTCCGAGCTCCCAAATGCTGTCAAAATCGGGTTCGGTGCCGTGACAGGCATCTTGCTGTTTACCTACCTCTTCGCAATGAAAGCACCTAACACGACTGACAACTGACGACTGATAACCCTCGACTAAATTCTCGACTTCGCCTTAAGTTCTAAATACTTATTCACCACCGCCATCGTCAACTGGTGCGCCGGCACATCAATCGTGATAACACCTTGACGGCGTAGGATTTCTAACGTCGCCTGCTTCTCCTGCAATAACCGCTCCGCAATCGCTTTCTGATAGACCGATTTGGAATCTTTGGCACCCTGCTCCGCCAATGCAACGATACCGGAATCCGTCAAGGTCACACAGGCAACGAGATGGTGCTTGGAAAGTTGCGAAACGTAAGCAGCGATCCCTTCAGCGGAATCACTGTCTAAGATGTCCGTAAAAAGGATAATGAGGGCGCGCCTACGCTGTTTTAAGGCGAGATATTTGAACGCTGCCGCAAAGTCCGGCTCAACCGGATGAACGGGGAGGGCATAGATGGCCTCTAACATCGTCAGAAACTGCTTTTTGCCCGGCTTCGGCGCGAGATATTGGTGAACCCTATCCGCAAAAGCGATCAATCCGACTTTATCACCCTTCAGCATTGAGACATAAGCCGTCATCAGCGTTGTATTGATGGCGTAATCCAATTTAAGCATCGCTTTTTGGGGCGTCGATGCTTCAGCAGGCAGTGTGGACGTTTCTAAAAGAATAGGTGATGCCATGAGCCTGCCCGTATCCAACATAATCACGACATCTTGGCTCCGTTCGGTCTCAAATTCGCGGACAATCGGTTTCCGTTGACGCGCAGTCGCGTTCCAATCAATGCGGCGGAAATCGTCGTCCGGTGAGTATTCACGCAACCGTTCCATCTCGGTGCCTTCCCCAAACTGACGTGAAGCCTTAAGCCCGATTTGGTGGAGCATCCCACGCTTGACTAAGAGTTCATACTGCCGCACCGCCTGTAGATTCGGATAAACCTTTATCTCCGCCGATGCCGGAATACGGCGGCGACGCACAATCAAACCCAAAACACCCCAACACTGCAGATGAATATCCACGAACTCGTAAACCCCCCGCCGGAGCGGGGTCAGACGATACGATATATCCATAGAGGACATCGGCGACACACGGCAATCTTGGAGTACCCTCTCATACAAAAATTCGTCCGGAAAATCGTCTTTGATACGGAGCCTGAGCCGATGCTGAGAGCGGTTGGTAACCTTCAGCGTCACGATATTCTCCACACCCAACGAGAACTTGGAATTCATCTCACGACTTATCTCAACCTTGCCGAACAACGGATTGGTAACGTAATCTATCGCACCGACGACGAACAACACCACCAGATAGGCACCACCGACGAACAGCAGGCTCGGTGAGACGTTGTAAAGCACAATCGGGATCGCTACCGGAAGTAGGAAGATGAGGAGACGGTTGCTAAAATGCATCTTTGTCCCTAACGCGGAATTTCCGCCTCTGCAAGCAGCCGATCAATCACATCGTCTGGCGTTAACCCCTCAATTTCGGCATCAGGTTTCAACAGAATGCGATGCCGATAGACATGCGGTGCCAGAAGCTTAACATCGTCAGGCAGAATATAGTCTCGCCCTTGAAGCGCAGCGTAGGTTTTGCTCGCTAATAAGAGGGCGATCGAAGCGCGCGGACTCCCACCCAAAACCAACTCGTCGGAATTACGCGATGCTGTCGCTAAACCGACGATGTAATTGAAGATCGAATCCTCTACGGTCACCGCTTGAATCTCTTTCTGACACTCCTGAAGCGACGGGCTATCAATCACACTTTCGACCCCCACTGCTTCCAAGCGAGTCGCGTCGAACCCTTGGTGATAGTTCATCAAAATTTGGGTCTCGACCTCGGCAACCGGGTAATCAACCCGTAATTTGAACAGGAACCGGTCCAATTGCGCTTCAGGGAGCGGATAGGTCCCTTCATATTCAATAGGGTTTTGCGTCGCCAATACCATGAAGGGTGGCGACAGCTCATGACGCACACCATCAATGCTTACTTGCCGCTCCTCCATACATTCTAAGAGCGCAGATTGCGTCTTCGCAGGCGCCCGGTTGATCTCATCAGCGAGCAGGACATTCGTGAAAACGGGACCGCGCTTTAGGTTGAATTGGTTCGTCGTCAAATCATAGACGCTCGTCCCAACAATATCTGACGGCATCAGATCCGGCGTAAATTGTACACGACTGAATTCCCCAGAAACTACCATCGCTAACGTTTTGGCGATAAGCGTTTTCGCCGTACCGGGGACACCTTCTAACAGCACATGCCCACCTGAAAATAGACTCACAACGACAAGCGCAAAGAGTTCTGTCTGTCCGACAATAACTTTTTCTGCCTCTTGCTTCATCTTCTCAAAAACAGTTTGAACGAGATTACTCATATATTAAAATGCCTTTCCACGACAGGGAGTTGCAAGTCCCCCTGATAAGGGGATTTAGGGGGTTTCTTCCATCGGAAGAATGCCGACGGTTGACGGTTTTAACCTACAAACCTCGACCCACAGTCAATTTTGTCCGCCTGATCTTCGCTGTTTCACGGTAAGTCTCAACGCGCCGCGCAATGTCAAGCAGCCGTGCCTCTGATATATTCACAGACGGATTCAAGTCCGCCATTAGATGTTTGAGTTCATCGTCTTCGTCAACAACACCGCGCAGTGCCAATTCCTCCAAAAAGAGTGTTGTCTCCAAATTCGGATTGACACGCCAACGGGCACCCAGGTCAGCCTTGAGCCTCTCACGAATGTGTCTTAAAACCTCCCTGCGCGTGTTGCCTTTTTGATATAGTGCCGTCATCGCATGGACGTATTCGGCACTCAAGCGTCTGTTTTTTTCTTCTGCATCCAACGGTTTGCCGAACCGCCGACCTCGCAACACCAAAAACAAGAAAAACGTCAGACAGATATAGATAGCACCCAAACCGCCGGGTGTCCTAAACACGAACGCAACAAACGGATCCGGAGGCTTTGTTTCAAGTGTGTAGTATCTTCTATCAGCGAGACCGATTCGCGCATTGCGTGGAAGTGTTGACATCAAATTGTAGAGGAACGCAGCGTTACCACCATGCCGCAGCCCGCTTCTGGAGAACAGATAATCGGACGCAATAAAGTAGGCGCGCCCTACTCCGGGGCTCAGCGTTACAATCGTCGCATCGTCCCCTCTACCGTAAAGCACAGCGACTTCACGCCCTATCGTCTCAATCACAAAATCTGTACCCGTGCGAACTTCGTCAACCGGATGCTCTGGAAACAGCGGTTTTTCTGGAATGCGTTCCGAGTATTCCAACCGAGCTGTTAATTCTTGTAGCTCTAAACCGAAAGCCGAGAAAAGACCGCTTAACGCTTCATTCTCCCCAGCCACAATTAATGTGCCACCAGTGCTGACAAAATCTTGGATGTCCCGAACCTCCTTTTCCGTAGGTGCTTTATCAAGGGCTTGCAGGAACAGTGCCTCGCACCTATCCAGACGCGCCGGATACGCCGCCGATATTTCAGTGACACGGAACTTTAACTTGTTCAAAATTTGGTAAAGCACCGTGCCATATCCGGGCGAATCACACGAATTCAGGAGACAAGCAAACGCAACTAAAATAAAACTGAAAATAGACACTTGAACAATTCGCATTTTCGCCTTCGGTTGCGAGGTGGTGATCAATTTAGTGCCTCGCATAAACTTTTTGTAGTAGATCCCGATAACTCGCTACAGTCTCCGCATCACACGGCTTGTGCCCGTACCACACTTCATCAAAAACGGTAATCGCAGGACCGAGCGCAGTGTGTAGGTCAATATCCGCTTGTGCTTGGTGGAGGTACTCACGATTCGTGAGACTCTTATCGTACGTCAAGACCCCGCGTTCTTGGAGATGCAAAATCGCGGAGAGATAGAGAAAACGGAGTGCACCGCGAAAGTCGCTCGCAGCCTCTGCTGTCTCCGCGCGTGCGAGTGCTGCCCTTTCTGTTTCCACCTGCTCCAACTCAGTTTCGGCAGCTTCGTCGTGTGCCTCGCTAATCAAATTCATCCGGATTTGTCGAATAAAAAAGATAATGACTACCCCCAACGCGATGGCACCGAGCGGAAACAACACAAATCTCAGATCAGCATCCCATCGCCGAGGATTAAGGATCTTCTCCAACTCGTCTCGGTATTGCTCGTAAGACACCTCTGTTCTCGAACGGTGCGTCTCCAATTCTTCGCGAAACGTCTGCTCCTCTGCCGCCAATGCCGAAAGGACACAAAGGCTCATAAGAGACATTATCATACAAATACCGATGCTTATTTTCAAACTCATACCGCCTCTGTTATAGCATCTACGCGTCCAAAGTAAAGATGTGTCGTTAGAATTGCCCATATCGGCACCAAAAAGGTGGCAATCAACCCCTTGACGACAAGAATTGCTACCACGACGGGGACACTTAATAACTGTGGCAATATGACCTCGACATTACCACCGATGAATAGGGTTAAGAATCTCAGGGGGGATAACGCATCGCGCACCTGGGCAAGATCAGGAATAAACACAGAAAATGCCAATAAGACGGCACCAAATACTACAGAAGTCATAACCGAGGCAATCCAACCCGTTAGAAGATAGATCCCGAAAAACCGCAACCTTGCCCCACTAACCAAGGCATGGCTGCGGCGAAAAATACCTACGATAGAGTTGTTCTCAAGGATGAGGCACGGATTGTAGAGACTCAACGTTACCAGAACATAGGTTTGGTAAACCATAATCAAAATGAACGGTAACTCTATAGGTAATGCCTGAACCTGGGACGGTATCAACCACGAAGCTAAACCATGGACATAAGGACCTACATCCACAATCAGGACGAATAGCAGAGCGGCACCAAAAACTGATAGTGCCTTACGTCCAGTGGACCGCCATATATCACGAGCGGTTAGCGGAACTGACACCTCTGAAGCCGAGCCGCGCAATATCCGAGCCATCGCAAGCGATAACGGATAGAGTGTTAGCAACAGCAGAATTAGAGGACTGTAGTCAAAACTTCGGAAATTAAGTCCCCATAGCCATGTAATTCCGCCACGCTCTGTTGAAGTGAAATACGGAATCGGCAGGATCCCCCAACTGACATCGGGGTCAGATGTTTCTGCTGAAGCGTCCTTTTTCGGCAGTGAAAGCGTCGGGTGAACGCCTCTGATTGTGTTAACATTACTGACAGCTGTATAGACATTTTCGCGAAATGTAGCATCAATATACTTTTCAAAGCGTGTGACACTGTAAAAAAATACCACAACTTCTAAAACCATTGCAATAATAGCAATCGGTAACATGATACGCCAGAGCAATCCAAAGTTGTCTCGATACTGTGTGAAAATTGTCCTCATAAGTTTCGGACGGCGGTTGTCAGTCATTCTGATTCCTTCACCTTTTGTTCAAACTCCACGGGCAAATTTTTATTCGGTCACCTGCATCTCAATATCAAACGCCTCTTTCCGAATTCGGAGGTCAAAATAGAGCAGCGCAGAACCGATGGCATTAAGCGGCATTGTAAGTGCGGCAATACCTATGATAACAAAACGTTGAATCGCATAAGAACGCCACTCAATCTCGTGCATTGCTGGGAAAAATAGGCGACGGAACGTCTGCCAAAGCGAAGTCTCCTCGGTGCCACTCACCTGTGCTAATAGCAAGAAAGAAGTCTGAAATATAAATTGTATCATGATAGAGATGAGGAAAATCGCTAACATAATACCAAACACTCGCCACCAAGTACCTTTGACTAATTCCGTACTCCGTCGCAACGCATTCCTTGCAGTCGTCCCCTCAAACATTACAGGAAGACCATAGAGACCCCACCGCACGCCAAAATAGATTGAGAACGGGATACCGATAACCGTAACAAATAGAGCACATACAACCAAAAGCCAGAGGATCGTACTGCCGATATACGACCAAAAACGGCGCCATCCCTGCTGCAAGGCAGCCTGAGAAGTCAGGTCTCTGTTTAAGTACACGTGCGCGCTTGCGTATACCAATCCCGCAACAACCCAAAAAATCACGACATAACTACCAAGTGCCGCCAATAGCCCTACTATTATCGTTGTACTTGGCGCGGCGTTGACAAGCATAAATAGGGCTATCATATCCATCACATACACGAGAATAAAATAAACGACTGTAATCCCCAAAAACAGGGTCCAATGACTTCGATAGAGACTGAACATCCCATCAAGAATATCCACAAAAGACATCGGTTGCAGAGGCGTAGCAGCTGTTTCATTATTATCTGACTGTACCAAATCATTGCGTTCGTTCATAGTTCCTCCAATTCCAAGAGTCGTTATTATATCTACCTATTCTATCACATTTCACGCTTTACATCAAATCTTGTGAATTACGGACCCGCATCTCAATATCAAACCCCTCTTTCCGAATACGCAAATCGAAGTAGAGAAGCGTCACACCGATCGCATAAATCGGGAGCGTAAAGGCATCCCATCCAAGATAGACAATATACATAATCAGCGAATCCAAAGATGTTGGGCGAATGTCTATATATTTCAAACTCAATAGATTTCCAATTATCTCCATGAGGCTACCGTCTTGAACGATGCCCAATAAGGCGAAGACAACACCCAAAGAGCCCCCTAATATATAATATATGCCTATTTCAAGTAATAAAATTGCAAGCGTTATGCTGCAGACGCGCATCCAGGTCCCTCGAACTAATATCCTACTCCGTCCAAATGCCTCCATAGCTGTAAATCCCTCAAGCAGGACAGCGTGCCCGTAGAAAACCCAACTTATATAAAATACACACAAAAAAGCCAGAGAGAGCAGTGAGAGCGGTGAGAGCAGTGTTATTATTGATGTCTCAATTGACTCTAATGTTAAAATCGTATAAGGGATTAAAAAGAGCAGCGAACTACGAAAATATATGGGAAATTGGGAACGGAACTGCTGGAATGCAACTCGAAATGTGATCGGTTTGCCTAAATAGATTTTGCTGCTTGCAATGACAAAGACACCTACACAGAACATATACACAAGGTTGTCCAACAGATTCTCCACATCAGAAATCAAGTTGTCAAGATTCGATGTGTTGGATATTTCTAATAACCAGATAACTACCGCCTCTTGCAACCCAATCCAGACAATATAGATAGGAATTATCGCCAAAAAGAACCGAAAGTTATTTCGATAGAGACTCAACGTAGCGTCCAGAATACCACCAAATCCCATCGGTTGTAACATAGGTATTTGACTGTTGTCTGCCTTTGATGTATCGTTTGGGTTTAACATCTGTCTCCAGTTTGATATTATTGTAGTATGAAGCGCAAAAACCATTGCAGCAACCCATTTCGGGTATTAACGCTTTTTATCCCTTTTTTATGGTTTTCTCACGCACAAGCGACCTTCCCGATGAAGTCATTCTATAGGTTTCACCGCCTCGTGTCAAGAACAAACGCCTTGCCTTAGATGGATAAGTGTGGTATACTCTATCTATTAGGGGATTCATGCACAAAGGAAAACGGGATGCCGAATGCGCGTAGTAAATGGAAAGATAGATGGATATACCGGATAGTGGCTATCTTCGGATGGTGGTGCCGTCGTCTTCCGAAAGGCTGGGCAATACAACTCGGTCGCGGCGTAGGACTTCTATACTATTATCTCGTCAAAAAACGGCGGGAGATTGCCTCGAACAATTTACAGATTGCCTTCGGTGACCACTTCACGGCAGCACAGCGCACAGAAATCTGCAAGGCGAGTTTCATCAACGTCGGCAAAACCTGCATCGAATTCCTCCGATTTCCCAAACTTAACGCCGAAAATATTTGGAACGAAGTTACCGTAGACGGCAGAGAAAATCTCTACACCGCTTTGGAAGCAGGGAAGGGCGCGATTGTGTTTCTCACACACTTCGGGAACTGGGAACTCCTATCATTGGTATATGGCGCGCTGATTCCAGACCGGGCGAAAGCCATCGCCTTCCCGCTGAAAAATGACCTACTCAACACCTATATTTCGCGGCATCGTGAACGGATGAGTCTGGAATTGATTCCACGGAAGCAGGCAGTCCGCGAAACCTTGCGTGCCCTTAAAAACAACCAAGCCGTCGGATTTTTCGCCGATCAGAACGCTGGGCCAGAAGGCGTATTTGTCGATTTTCTTGGAAAACCGGCTTCTGCAGTTCGAGGACCCGCTGTACTCGCACTCAAGACCGGCGCACCGCTCCTCTTTTCACTCGACATACGCCAACCCAACGACCAGCATCACGTCTATATTTCATCTCCGATCTACACCCAACCTTCCGACGATTTTGAGCGAGATGTCGAATTATATACGACACAAATGCTCGAACAGTTGGAGACCTATATCCATAAATACCCAGAGCAGTGGTTATGGCTTCACAATCGTTGGAAAACACAACCACATTCAGACTGACTACTGACTGCTGACCGCTCATAAAAAATCTATTGCAGGAATGTTGCATCCATGTTAAAATAGAGAGAAATGTTAACCAAACCCTAAAACACAGAGGAAATTCTCATGAGAAGATACACTTTGTCCTTCATCGTCTTAGTCCTCGCTATTGGTATCCCGTTCTTGCTCATTAATCCCAGTGAAAAAAATGCCATAAGTGGAGATGAACGCGTCACAAAAGCGATGCTACTTGATACCTTGGATCAAGTTGTCCAAATTGCCGAGGCAAATAGCTATAAACCGATAGAAAACACCAACCAGATGTATCGTGGCGCGATTAAAGGCGCACTGGCATCCCTTGAAGAGACATACACCTATTATGTCTTAAAGCGCGAGCATAAACGGGCTGTCGAAAATCTTTACAACGCAGAATTTGGAGGACTGGGTGTTCAGATATACCCCGACCATCGAGGATTCATCAAAATTTCTAAGCCGATACCGAATACACCCGCCGCGCGTGCCAATCTCCAAGCTGGAGACTACATTACCAAAGTTAATGGTCAGCGAATTCACCTCAGTCAAAAAACCGGGATGACTCTCGACGATGTGGTCGATTTACTGAGAGGCAGACTCGGTACCGATGTGACAATTACAATACAACGCAAATTCATTGACCCTTTCGACGTAACACTCACACGCGGTAAAATCCCAATCAAGAGTGTCAAGTCAACGATGCTTGACGGAAATATCGGTTATATCCAAATCAAAGGTTTTATCGGCAGCAGACGAACAGAAGGCACAGAAGAAGACTTTAACATTGCGCTCAAAGCACATGAAGCCGCTGGTATGAAAGCACTTATTTTGGACTTACGGGACAATCACGGCGGATTGCTGAACGCTGCGTACCACATTGCCGACGCTTTTATTAATGAAGGTGTTATTGTCTCAACAAAAGGGAGAAAAAATGAATTTAACGACGAGTATCCAGCAACATCTAACCTCCTCTGCCCGGCAGACATCCCGCTCGTTGTCCTCGTCAATGAATATAGTGCAAGTGCTTCCGAAATCGTTGCCGGCGCGATTAAGGATACGCGCCGCGGCATCCTCGTGGGGCAAAAAACTTATGGCAAAGGGGTCGTCCAAAAACGTTACGAATTGTTAGACGGCGCCTCTATGTCGCTCACCATCTCCGCCTATTATACACCAAACGGCACCTCAATTGACGAAGTAGGTATCACCCCGCAAGTCGCTATCGCTGATGAGACCCCTGACGAAATTGAAGGTATCATGCTGAGAAAGGTGGACGCGAGCGATACGCTCAGAGATTTCATCACAAAATGGATCGATGATCACTACACCGACCCTGGTGAAATCCCCAAAGATTTTTCCTTGCTCGAACTGGAACTTCCGAAACTCCAGCAAATGCTTGAAGCAGAGCGTATTCATGTGAGTCTAAAGTGGTTGAAACAGCGCGCCGAGCGCTTCTTTAACTCCCATGTCGGTATTGAGCAGGTCGTCAATTTAGCACACGACCGACAACTCCAAGAGGCGATCCGTATCATTAATAACAATGAAGTTGAAAAGTATCTCGACCCACCAGAGGAGACAGAACCGCCTTCAACCACACATGCCAATACACCTGTAGAACCTGAAACGACAACTGAGGAATAGCTAATTTTATCAAAATTACCCGTGTCCATAGCAGGCTTCATTAGGTTTTACGCATAGAGGTTTAGCAACTGCGATCGCTATGCGTAAATCTGGTTAATATCAGATGGCTTCGCTGAGCCATCTCATTCACGTTCATTCGTGCCAGCGAGTACTTGAAGATAACACATGAATTCCAGAACCGCGAACCCCCCCGATGTCATTACCAAAAAAGCACTTATTGTCGGATTAATCTTAGTCGTCGTTAACGCTTATTGGGTCGGCATCGCCAGCGAACTTTGGTATGCAGTCTACACACTCGTATCCCCGTTTTCCAACGCCGTTTTCACACTCGTTGTACTACTGGCGTTCAACGTCCTGCTCCGTAAACTTTCACCCCGTATCGCGTTCACCCCTGCAGAATTGCTGCTCATCTATATAATGGTGACTATGGTGTCCACAATCTCAGGACACGCGATGATGGCGATTCTGATGGGAACACTCGCGCATCCTTTCTGGTTCGCAAGTCCGGAAAACGAATGGACACAACTTTTCCTACACCACATTCCAGCATGGCTCACCGTCCACGAGTTCGAGTTTTTAGCAGGCTATTATGAAGGTGAGTCAAGCATCTATTGGGCAGAACACCTTCGGATATGGATTAGACCCGCACTCCTCTGGTCAGGCTTTATTTTCCTCCTCTACGGTTCGCTCCTCTGTTTAGGGCTCCTCCTCCGCAAGCAGTGGATGGAACGTGAAAAACTAAGTTTCCCACTAACACAACTACCACTGCAGATGACGACGCATCGCAGTTTCTTCCGATCCCGCGCCCTCTGGTTCGGATTTGGGATCGCTGCCCTCCTACGCGTAATGGCGGGGATGCACGACATATTTCCCGTCATTCCGGCACTACCCCCGAACTACCGACTCGATCAGCATTTCACTGAACGCCCGTGGAACGCAATCGGCTACGCCTCTATGTCCTTTAATCTCGCAGTCGTTGGACTTACCTATTTTATGCCGCTCGACCTCGCATTCTCAACATGGTTCTTCTTTTGGCTCACGCGGGCAGAACGCGTCATCGCCAGCGCCGTCGGTGTCACAAATATCAGCGTCCTGCATCTCAATGACCGGGCTTCAGGGGCATGGGTTGGTATTGCTGTGTTGACACTCTGGATGAGCCGACGGCATTTCGCTCGCTTTTTTCGACATGTCATCGGGCACGAACGCGGAGATGATAGCAGAGAACCGTTCTCTTACCGAACAGTCGCTATTTTGACAGTGCTGAGTATCGGACTCGTCTTCGGATTCTGCTACGCGGCGGGTATGTCGCTATGGGCAATCGGTGTGTTTTACGCACTCTTTATCGCGTTTGCAATCGCGATAGGACGCGTGCGTGCCGAACTTGGGCCCCCTTACCACGAAGTCATCGGCATCAACCCACGACAGATGATGGTCAGCATGTTCGGGACGCGACAATTGGGCGGCGCAAACCTCACCATAATGACCTTCCTTTACGCTTTTAACCGTTGCAACCGTTCGCACCCGATGCCGAACCAGATAGAATCGCTACGAATTGGCGAACGCTCAGGGATGCCCGGCAAAACCTTGCTCTTAGGCATGGCGCTCGCGATCGCTGTCGGCGCACTCGCAACATTCTGGACCTATTTACAGGTGGCGTATCAATACGGCGTACTCGCACAATGCCAAGGCGTTGTCGGACGATTCGGATGGGAGAGCTTCAACCCCCTTCAGAGTTGGCTACAGCATCCGAAAGAACCCGATCTCAGTGCTGTCGCTTTTATGTCTGGTGGGTTCGGTTTTGTATTCCTGCTTAATTTCTTGCGGACGCGCCTGTTATGGTGGACACTTCACCCATCGGGTTATGTACTTTCAGGCGCATCCTGGGGCGGACTCATCTATTTCTGGTTCCCTGTGATGGTGAGTTGGCTCATCAAGTTCCTTATCCTTCGGTTTTGGGGATGGCAGATGTATCGCAAAGCGATCCCGTTTTTCCTCGGACTCGTCTTGGGCGATTACATCCCACGCAGCATCCTAAGCCTCATCAGCTTCGCTTTGAACCTCTACATGCCATCCTCTGGCGCAGGGCACACGCTTTAGGAACTGAAACGGAATGAGTCATTTTGGGCTTGATAAAATTTTAAATTTTTAAAACTTGATATTTTTTGGCATTTTTTGTATAATTAATGTTATTCATACTTCGTAGTCTCTTATGTTTTTATACATGCGCCGAGGATGTGGTTACCACTATCGGCGCGGCACTGACATAATTGGACTATCACAGCACTGACCTAATTGGACCATAAAACGCCTCGGTTTTGGCAATCTTTTGGGTTAGTATCTTATACAACAATGGATTGCCAAGAACGCAATCTCTTTACTTGCCTTCTGAAAGCAATCCATATTTTCAACAAGAATATATAAAGAAAATGACAAAGAACAAAGTTTTTTTCAAGAAAGTTATTGGCGTGTTGAGCCTTCTCGTTTTTTCTTTTCGATGAACACTTCTATGACGAGACAGTTGAATACATTCATCTTGACCGTTCTCACTAGCGATGCCGTTAGGCAACATGGAGAAGTACCCTGCAGCGTCACATTGCTTGATGCTGCAGGGTATACATGGAGGGCGAAAAACATGTCTTTGTTAAAAAAACACAGGATTGTCATTGGCATCGGAATCACTGTTCTAACTATAGGAATGTTCATCTTCTTAAAAAATAACGGGATGCCACCTGAGCCAGTAGTTATCTACAAAGCGACGGAGCCAGCACCGAGAAAAACACAGAAAAACGTAGATAAACCGGCGAATCACACTCATAGTCATAACACCACTACACATACTCACACACCGGAAGCATCTCCGAGGGAAGACTCTTATGACTGGCGAGACGATGACGGTTTTGATTCTTTGCGTACGAAAACGGATCCTTGGAAGCAAATCTATGTCTCTGATGATCCAGCACCTGCCCCTACATTGGAATCGACAGAAGACCCAAAGCTGCGTGCTAAGTATCTCTACGATATACTCCTTAATCAGTTCGGAGATATTCCTGAGGTTCACACAATTGGTGAATATGAACACAACACTGCACGAGGGATTCCGACAACACTTGATGAATACATCACTTTCCTTGAAGCACATATGTCTCTCTGGCCAAACAACACAACCCTAAGTACACTCGAAGAAATGCGGAGAGTAAAAGCAGATGGTGTACAAGTTATTTTTAAACGGAGGCCCCAATGAAAAGCATTCTTGTTTTCCTAACATGTTTCCTCAGCCTATCTGTTTTTTATAGTTGTGGAGATACTGAAGACGCAGATGTTCCCAATCTAATCACGAAAACCGAGGGATACACTTTTACCGACACCCCTGATGAAACATGGATCCGCGTATCAGACGATTATATCGCGGAACTTATGGAACTGGAGCTCCCCCCAAACTTTGAATCTTTTGAATCTATAAAAGATTCAAAGTTACGCAAAAAATACCACCACATGCTCATCCTCAAACAGTTCGGTGATATCCCACAGGTTCGCACTGTTATAGAATATGAGTTAAATCTACCTAATCCACATCCTAATCCATATACTGTCCGACTTATACCCGGTGATAAAGAAAGCATCGCTCACCTTGAGAGAGAAATCATCTATCTTGAAGCATTGGTATTCCTCTGGCCGCTTGCAGAAGGTACACAGAAAGCGTTAGAACATACGAAAAAATTGAAGCTGCATTTCTCAGTAGATATGGATAAACTCATGAAGGAAGACCCTGAGTTATTTGTTCAAATTCAGCGCGACCACTTTATTGAGTCGTTTGGAGATATTCCAGAAGTCCACACCTATACAAAGATTTTGCTAAAACTAATGCTGGAGGAGCCTATAACCGACGAAGAGAGAGGTGCCTATTTAAAGGCAATGAATCATCTCTTCAACCAACAATAAAACAAAAACCGAATGCCAACGCAACTACTCACCGTAAACGCAGTTACAAAAGGGTTTGTAGTTAACCAACCCCCAATCGTTAAAGACATTAGTTTCAGTGTCTATCCTGGCGAGATCTTCGCGCTGTTGGGACCCAGCGGTTGCGGAAAAACCACCACTTTGCGTCTTATCGCCGGCTTTGAGAAGGCAGACGCTGGCACAATCGCTATGGAGAAACGGATCCTCGCGAGCAGCGCGGTACATCTGCCACCCGAATCGCGCGGCATCGGGTTCGTCTTTCAAGATTATGCCCTCTTCCCACACAAAAATGTCCTTGAGAACGTCGCCTTCGGGCTCCGAAAAGCAACCAAAAGAGCAAGACGCGAGCGAGCATTAGACGTACTTCGTATGGTCGGTTTGACGCAACTGCAGACACGGATGCCACACCACCTCTCCGGGGGTGAGCAGCAGCGCGTCGCACTCGCACGCGCGATTATCGCACGTCCGAAGCTCCTCCTTTTAGACGAACCCTTCTCAAGTCTTGATCCAGGGTTAAGACAGTCAACCCGTGAAGAAGTCCGCACCCTCCTGAAAGCCGAAGGCATTTCTGCGATACTCGTCACACACGCCCAAGAGGAAGCATTCAGTTTCGCTGAACGCTTGGGCGTGATGAAAGACGGATCCCTTGAACAAGTTGACACGCCTGAAGCCGTCTATCGCTATCCGAAAACGGCTTACGTCGCTTCTTTTATTGGACAGACGAACTTCATTCACGCACACGTGAAAAACGGAGTTGCCCAAACCCAGTTCGGACGCGTAAAGGTGGATGGTGAAGCTGCGGGTGAGGTGCTTCTCTCAATTCGTCCTGAGTGCCTAAAGATGATGGTACCCGGGGCTTGGCAGAGCGGGGCAAAAAGCGGACGAATCGTCGGGCAGGCGTTTAAAGGACACGATCTCACCTATTGTGTTGAAATAGATGGACAGGATTACTACGTTCAGACCGATTACAACAGTCCTTTTCAAGTTGGCGATATTGTTATGTTACAAGCAATATCAGCCGTAGCCGTCACACCCTCAAACCCCGATCAAATATAACTGACAACTGATAACTGATAACTAATCACAACATCTCTCGGATTTCATTAATCCCCTGAATCATCCGTCTGAATGCCGCAACTAACTTATCAATTTCTGCGTGTACCGCAGCATCATCTCCCTGCTCAATAGCATCTAAGACCCCAGGGAAAACGACCGCTGCATAACCGGTATTAAGACCAGGCGCATAGATCAAATGCTTGAACCACGGACGCAGGGGTAACCCCGATTGACTCGTCAAACGCCGTTCTAACTGATACAACCGCTGGTTTATTTCCGCAATCCGAGACAGGTCCTCGGACGCAAGATAACGCACGAGCCCTTGGTTCAACGAACCGGCCACCTGTTGCCATTCTGTAAGGAGATCATCTAACACTTTAACATCCTTGGCAATTTTGTTTTCTGAACCGGAATTTTGCAACAGCTTCAGCGGTGTCATCAGATCGGTCGCGTAAGTCTCATAATCAAAAGGTAAAATATCGGCGTTCGCAAGCTGCAAAGCAAGCGTTCCCCAGATTTTCGACATCGCCGCTTGATACTGAAACGTCGGATCACCGAAATGTTCCATCCAGTAAAAATTATCTTGCATAGCGTGATAGACGCCGTAAGCACCACTAAATCCCATACTCAGTGCCGGGATGCCCGCATGCCCAACAAATGGCGAATGATCTGAACCGCTTCCAAGGTTACCGACCTGTGGTATCTCCTTGTTCTGTGCGATTTTCCAACTCTCGTAAACCGGTTTCAGCGTCCCCGGGTCAACAACGTGCCGTGTCACTTCGCGAATCAACTCTCGGAGTGACGGGGTCGCGCTGACATAGAACCGTCCACCCGTCGCGGCAATATCTACATTAAGATAGGCAATAACTTTTTCCTGCAGCGTCGATTTCAGATCCTCAACCCATTCTGTTGAACCGAGGATGCCGAATTCTTCAGCATCCCATGCAGCGAAAACGATTGTCCGCTTCGGACGCACACCTTTCTTCGCGAGTTCACCCAAGCATCGCGCGACCTCTAATAATGAAGTTGTACCGCTGCCCGGATCCGCTGCACCGTAAACCCAAGCATCGTGATGGTTCCCCAAGATGACCCACTGGTCCGGATATTCGGTGCCCTCTAAGGTCGCGATGACATTGTGAATCGGACGGTTACTGTGTTCACAACGCACCTTAAGGCGTACCTTCGCCGGCCCCGGTCCGATATGATAAGCAAAAGACAAACCGCCCTGCCATTCTGAAGGTACATTCGGGCCCGCAAGTGCTTTCAAAAACGGTTTAGCATCTCGATAAGCAAGCGGAACGACAGGAATCTTCGGGAGATCTGTGGCTTCTGCAAGTGAGAGTCTATCCGCATCTTTCGTCGATGCCCAGCCGGGTGTCAGTGGATCGCTGGCGTGCTGAAAGATGTATTTCACTGTTCCACGTTGTATCGCATCCTCTGAACGCCACGGACCCCGAGGGTAGACATCGCCGCGCATATATCCATCATCAGCAGGGTCTGAATACAGAATTAAGCCGACGGCCCCATTATCGCCTGCAACTTTCGCCTTCACACCGCGATAACTCCCACCATATCGGGCAATACAGATTTTCCCTGCCACCGAAATACCGCGTTCTTTGAGAATACGGTAGTCTTCAGGCAGACCTCTGTTGACGTAGATAAGTTCCGCCGTTACATCTCCATCGGGTGAATAGGCGTTGTATCCCGGCACTATCTCTGTTTCATAAGAATCTTTATCCCATTCCCAACTCGCTTCTTTCCCAACGGCGAGATGTTCGCCAGGTGAAATAAGTTCTACATGCACCTCAACCGGATGCGGAAGATACACGTGATATTCATACACCTGAACCCGCAAGCCGTAACTTTCAAATTCCGTGCGAAGGTATTCCGCCACCTTGCGACTATTCTCGGTCCCGGCAAGATGCGGCTCTTCACTTAGATGTCGTAATCGATGTTTGCACCTTTCCGCTGAAACCAGTGCTTTAAAGTCAGTCTCATATTGCGCCTGCGTAACGGAATTTTCTGCTGTGAATCCGCGCATACTGAACCCATCGCGGGAAGAAAAGGTAAACACTGTAAGCAAACAGACAAAACAAAAAATCAATCGCCAAGCCGGTCTTGACAGACACGATATATCTATTAACGTTTTAATGGGTCATCACCTCTTTTGATTTTTGTTGAATCTTTTAGGACTTACGCATTCCGCTTTAAAGTCGCCCTGATAAAGGGGATTTAGGGGGTTAAAAATACCGAAATTGCCATTTTTGGGTCTAAATGTCCGATATCTGCTCAATTTGCGTAAGCCTTGTCTTCGTTAAATGATAGCATATCTCGCGCGCATTTTCATTACAATTTGTCGTTCGGAAAATAAATACCTCTTAAAATTGACATTGTCTCCGCCATTTGTTAAAATAAAATGTGGAATCATAGATTGAAGACGAGGAAAATTTAAATGGATGCAAAAATTTTAATTGTTGAAGATGAACGCGATATCGCAGATTTATTACGATATAATTTACAAGAAGCAGGCTTCAAAACAGATTATGTTCGAAACGGCGCGGATGCCTTGCAGCGGGCTATTGAGAAAACCCCAGACCTTATCTTATTGGATTTGATGCTCCCAGAAGTTGATGGAATGATTGTTTGTCGCTTACTAAAGAACGATCCAAGGACTAAAAATATTCCTATCGTGATGGTAACAGCGAAAACTGAGGAAAAAGATAGGGTCGCTGGGTTAGAACTCGGCGCGGATGATTACATCATAAAGCCTTTTAGTCCAAGGGAAGTCGTTCTACGCGTATCTGCTGTACTGCGTCGTATCCAAATCGGTAAACAGACAGAAAGCACCAAACGGATCGAAACGCATGGCGTAACAATTGATCTCGATAAACATCAGGTACTTACCGGTAGCGGTCCAATTGATCTGACCGCTACCGAATTTAAACTCATCACGCTATTCGCACGGTCACCCGGACGCGTCTTCACGCGCGATATTCTCATGGATGTGATATGGGGACAGGATTATTACGGTATTGATCGGACGGTGGATACGCATGTGAGTCGACTTCGCCGCAAACTCGGCGAATTCGGCAAGCATATTGAAACGGTGCATGGCGTCGGCTATCGCTTCAAGGAAAACGATTGAGGATTGCTACACCTGAGACATTCAAGCCTCATGGAGAACGGATCTTCAAATCCTGAGGCTTACGGATGGCTAACTGCTGATGGCTGATGAAGTGCTTCCAAGCGAGAGGGAACCTTCACGGTCTCCTCTCACATTGGATTGCACCTGTAAGATTAATATACAGATTTCGTACTCGCACCTACGGAAACTCTATTCCGAGTTTTCGACACACCTTTCGGATTTTGTTAATCGCACCGCCTACCTGCCGTCCGTTTCGTGTAACACCAAAGAGATGCTGACTCACAACACGGCGAGAAATACCGAGAATATTCCCAATCTCCTCCTGCGTTTTGCCTTGATAAAAGTAGAGGTGGATACACTCGGTTTGACGTTCGGTTAACTCCTTCGCGATAATTTGACGAACCTGTTCCAAGACCGCCTGCCGCTTCGCACGGCGTGCTGCCGTATATTCGTCATCAGGGGCTCGATACCAGAAATAGTCTTCGGTGGTGAACTGGTCAAAAAAATCCGGCGGGACCGGAATCTCCCAAAAATCTGGATTAAATCTTGGCATAGATAGAACAACTCCCTCAGTGTGAAGCGACTGTGCCTATGCCATTTTCAATCAAATTATGATAATGGGCAGAGGCACCAGCGCCTTGAACTGAATACGTTCAAATAAATTATAGCGTGGTTCAAACTTCTTCCTAATAACATTATAGGTACCTCCTCCTTCTTATTTTCTGTTTGTGGTTTGAAACGGTGCAAGGGGGGCAAAATGACCACCTCTCGCAAACGACTCTCAATAGTATACTAAAAAACACAAAAATATGCCATAAAAATTGGGTTCAGCGCGGAACGCATATCCTGACCCAAAAATAGCATACTTTGCAAAATATTGTCAAAATAGGGGACAGAGGGAGTTCAACCCTCCGCCCCTTTCCAAAGAGTGCGACACTTAGTGTCACACCACAAGGGCGTAACACTAAGTGTCACACCTCCTCTGGTTTGCTAACATAACAATTCCCTCCTTTTTCTCTCTACCGCGATAAAGCGGTATTAGGATACCATCGCCATTAAAAAATGACAATGATTCACTTAAACACATTTTCGGATGCACTTTTGCATGTTTTTCTTAAAAAAAAAGAAAAAAATTTTTTTCGGGTTGAAAAGCGATGCAGATCGCCTCTGCAAATTGCTATTGCCATGAAACCTGGCTCATATCCCATAGCATAACCACACCATCTTCACTGATACTGGCAAGTATATGTCCATCTGGACTGAACGCTAACGCCCGGACCCAGGTCGTATGCCCAGTGAGCGTAACTGTGCTTCGCTCAGTGGATGTGTCCCGCAAACGAATCACTTTATAACACCCACTCGCGAGTATCCGTCCATCCGGACTAAAGGCAACGGCTAAAACACTGCTTTTTGTAGGCTCTTTAAAGGTATTCAGCAGTTTACCTGTTTCCACATCCCATAAATGCAGTGTGGGATCGTCACTACCACTTGCAAGCAGGGTTCCACTTGGGGAAAATGCGACAGTAGCAACCGAATTCGTAGGTCCAACAAGGGAATCTTTGAGTTTACCGGTGTGCACATCCCATAACCGAATCACTGGTTCATCCGTTGCACTCACAATTGTTCGTCCATCTGGCCTCAGCGAAATGGCTCTAACGCCTTGGCTTGGATCCAGTTCTGTAGTGTTCGCTATAATGGTTTTCAAGGGTTTATCCGTACCAACATCCCAAATACGGATGGTATTGTCCCAACTCCCACTCATAAATGTCGCACCGTCCGGTGAATAGACAATAGATGGCACTCCCTTTTCATGTCCGGTGATAGTTTTCTGGAGCTGCCCAGTCGCCACATCCCATAAACGAATATTACCGTCCCAACCCCCACTTGCAAGCGTGCTGCTATCTGGTGAGAAGCGCTCTGTATTTTTAATCCCCTTATCAGTTCGTAGAAAAACCGTACTGACCGTACTGATAACTGATGATTCTCCTACACTTCGCTTTTGATAAAAATCAGCATTATCACTGTAAAGAGAATAACATTCATTGTCAGCAACAGAAGCATGTCCGGGAGTGCCCGTTTTGCATTGATACCGGTATCGCTTCTTTGAAAGGAAAACTGCGGGAGCGCATCCCAGTCGGCTGTGCCTTTGTCGGCAGCGAACCACTGTCGCGATTCAAATATCTTTTGGTCATAGAAATAGTCAACGACTGCGCGTCGGTAACGTTGAACCGTGCTGAAAAAGTCTTGAATCCCCTCTAAGTCACTCCCCGCCCAGGCTTCGGTCGCTGCATCATACAGACCAACTGGTGAAAACCGCAACAACATTCGCCCCAAATGTGCGGGTTGAACATAGATCGCCTCAAGTGCTGGTTTCCGGACAAGCCACGTCCGTTCTACGGTATTGATAGTCTCTCTATTGTAGAAGCCGTAATAATTCTGTACAAGTGGCACCTCTGGCTCAGATTCTGCTTTAATTTTTCCGGCGTAGAATCCGGTTTGGTGAAAATAGAGCAATATTGAGGGTTTGTCTTCACCTGTCCAGAAGGAGCCTTCAGCACCTTTCAAGCTAAAACCCCAATCTTCGCCGCCACGCGATAGAGGGCCTAAGACGACATCATTACGGAGAAACCGTTTATTTTCTCTATCCCATTCTTCCCACATCTGTTTGATTTGATTGTAGACGGAAATTTGCGTGTTCGGTTGCGGGACGATATCAACTGCCGTAAGAATCAGATTTGGATACACAAGCACTAAGACACTCCAGACGAACATGCAAAGCATGAGCGCGGTACTGGTGCGACGCGTCAGTGCAGAGATGCACATGCCAATGAGGTAGAACAACGACACATAAAGCAGCGATGTTAGAACAATCCCGCCGATGCGAAGAAAATCATCCGCGCGCAAGGCAACCGTAGTGGATGTTGTCAGCAAGATGATGGACAGGAGAAGGCTTATCAACAACGGTACAAGTAAGCAGAGCATCGCGCTGATGTATTTGGCAAAGAGGATGTATCCACGCTGGATTGGGTGCGTCAACACAAGACGTAATGTGCCGCGTTCACGTTCGCCAGCGAGCGCATCGTAAGCGAAAATCAGCGCGAGCAGACTCAGTACGCCCTGAAAAACAAGCACAATATCAATTGAAGTGAAGAGGTTGAGAAACGGATTATCCGCTCCATGTTTCTCCGCATCCCAAATTGTCGGCACAAACGCGTGGTATACCTCAATTTTGTTCCCCACTTGCTTATCTAATCCCAGGTTGAAGATACTCAACGGGTTCGGAGGACGATGGACAATTAATGCGCTGGCATAACCGGAATAGGTTTTTTCCTCGCGTAAGTCCTGGTGACTCTCCTGGACAGCCGTGTTGTAAGCGGTGAGTCGCTGCTCATAGTCCTTGAGGAGTACAATAGTATTGGCGACTACAAGCAACAATGTAATGAAAACAGCTGCCGCGAATCGGAATGTCATCAGATTATCAAGCAGTTCCCTGCGAATGAGTGTTCTAAGCATTTAATTCTACACCTCAACGCGCACAAATGTGAGATACGCACCCGACAGAAGCACTAAGACAAATAACGTTAGCAGTAACAATTCCATTGCTGCAGTATTGAAGTCCTTACTCAAATTAAGCGTATCTTCAAATCTCGGAACGGATTCTGGGCTGATAGGCTTCTTGGACATACCTTCACGAACGCCTAAAATATGAAGACTTTCTGGGTCGGCTCTATCGGTGTCAGCAACGAATTCACGAAGTTGACAGGTATAACGTTGGACATTCTCTGCAAATAAGGACCGTGTGTCGCGGATCAGTTACAAGAGGTTTTTGATAGTTCTAAAGTAAGGACTGAAAACTGAAAGGTTTGGGGGACTTTAAGAAGCAGGACGTCCGTCCTAAGAATGCGGAACAACAGAAACACGCGCCAGAAAAGCGTTGGCTGTTTGAGCGTCGGCACCCGTAGCGACCAATTTGAAGCACTGACCTCGACTGAAATTGTGAAAGATGTGTCCCATACTACCGGGTGAAACATTCCATGCACCATCCAGTGCTGCATCAGTATCCTCTTTTAAGGGAAGTTCGGTATCGGCATGAAACAACTCAAATGTCCCAGCCGACTTGCCTACACCTACTTGTATCTCAATGTGAAGTATCCCACCAGATTCAAACGGTGTCGTATCAATTCTAACAACAGTGTCATCTGGCGTGTCGGTGCAGAATGTGCCATAAACATGCAAAACCTCCATCAACGCTGTCCCTAAGCTGATCGGATTTCTATCTAATTTTGATCTTTTGCCTACACGAGTGCGTCTTCCTTCAAATGCCGCTACAGAATGCTTTAACACCGTTAAATATGCTTGCGACGGGTTCCGATAAGGCAGTGCCGACTCCGGTTGATGCATAATGACCTCCGCATCGGGAGTCAACGCCAGAATATCCACAGAGTCGGTATAATGCTGTCGCATTTTTTTTGCCACAAGGCTCGGTATCTCACCTTTCGCGCCACTTATCAGTTCTGGCAATTCCCTGAGAAGCACCCATGTATTGACAAATTTCTCGTTGAGTGTCTCTATCACTTCTGAATCGGAGAGCGGACCCGCCCTCAAATATTTTCCGTTCGCTCAGCAAGATTCATCGTCTAAGCAGCCCCAGACAAGGATCGCATGAATCGGGCGGTGCGTTGCTTTCGCACGTTCAACTGCCTTCTCAATCGGCAGCCAGTCAATCTTCGCGAACGGGTAAAACTTCAATGCTAATGAACGGCGTGCTGCTTCTGCCGTGATAACAGTCTTCCACGCAATTTCGTCTCGGTCAGTTTCATCCGTGGCAAGGAGTTCCATACGCGGCACAAAGACCATATCTGCACCACCACAGGCGTTGATGTCAACATTGCTATTGCGTGCCGGTAGTGCCAACGAAAATGCACGAACCGTTCCCTTTTTCAGATTGACTAACACCCGTCCGACATATTGCGATGGGATAAACTTGGCTTCGGACTCCTCTTCCCATGCCTCTTCAGCGTTTTCTTGTTGCGGCTCCTGATACGTATCGCTTCCTAACATAAACTCGGCATGGACTCGGAAAGTGATTTCCGCATAATCTGAAGAACATGCCCGTAAGCACGCATAGGTACCTTCCGCACCGTTCCCTAAATCAGCCCTTGCTCCGGGATGAAACTGATAAAGGAAAGGAACAATTCTGTTCGGATCCAGTGCCCATACATCTCCTACCGCTACGGTTGAAGGCGGAAGGAACACCTTAAAAGCCTCCGCACTGTATGCTTTGACGGGATAGCATGGTGACAGATCAAACATCTCAGCGAGTTGTGGTGAATCGTTGTGCATATTAAATGTAGCATCCGCAATCGGTTCCCAATGGGCATGCACCCGCACACTTGATGAGCTATTTAGCACATTACAAAGGTTTATCAATGTTTTCTTCATTGCCATGAATATTTCGTTTTTCTATAGATGTTATAACGCAACTCCGTTCAGTCTACCAACATCACAGCAATTCTGTTACAAAAGCGGTGCTGCGCTGTCTTTCAAGACACTATTGATCTGGAACTGGAATCTGGTTCATATCCCACAGAATAACCGTCCCGTTATTACTACTGGCAAGTGTTTGACCATCTGGACTGAACGCTATTGCTTCAATCCACCCCATATAACCGGTGAAAGTTCCTATATACTCGCCAGTAGTGGTATTCCACAATTCAATCGTCCGCGAACTTGCACTTGCAACTATTTGTCCATCAGGACTGAAGGCGATCCCATAGACAGCACCCCTTGCTTTCACGATATTATGTAGCAATTTCCCAGTATGCACATCCCATAAACAGAGGTTCCTGCCCTCACCACCACTTGCGAGCATGGTCCCGTCTGGCGAAAATACGACGGCAGCAACTCCATGTGCCGCAAGGGTCGCTTTGATTTCACCCGTGGGCATATCCCACAACCGAAGCACTTCTTCATCAGTTGCCACGGCAAGCGTTCTCCCATCAGGATTGAGCGCAAGAGCCCTGACTCCGATCCTTGAATCGGGTTCCGTTATATTCCCGGTGATCGTTTGCAGGAGATGTCCAGTGTTAATATACCACAAATTGATTGTATTGTCCCAACTCCCACTCACGAGGGATTTACCATCGGGTGTATAGGCGATAGAATGTGCCCCTTCTGTATGGCCAGTGAGAGTCTTGAGGAGTTCGCCAGTGTGGACATCCCAAATACGGATTTTACCGTCCCGATTCCCACTCGCCAGTGTCCGACCATCTGGAGAATAAGTCATTGAAAGAAGGTCATCTGTATATCCAGCAAGCGTTTTGACAGGTTGTCCACTCTTTATATCTCGTAGGACAATTGTATTGTTCCCTCTACTCATTGCGAGTGTTTTGCCATCCGGTGAAAAAGCGAATGACCACCCGCTAAACGGGGCAGTAAAGGTTTTCAGGAGTTCGCCGGTGCGGACATCCCAAAAGCATAGGGTCCCGTCGTATCCACTACTGACAAGGGTTTCTCCATTTGGTGAATACTTCAAAGCATCAACGTCGCGTGTATGCCCCTTAAGAACTTTTATCGTCTCGCCGGTGCGGACATCCCACATACGGATCGTCTTATCCGAGCTCCCACTCACAAGTGTCGCGCCATCCCGCGAATAGATCATAACACTGATACGGTCTGTATGCCCAATAAAGGTTTTCAGAAGTTGTCCAGTTCCCACATCCCAAATAAGAATTGTATGCTCTTTCCAACCAACACTTGCGAGTGTCCGACTATCAGGAGCATACGTGATACTTGAGACTCTATCGGTGTGTCCTGTAATGGCTTTTAGGAGTTCTTCAGTCCCCACATCCCAAATAAGAATTGTATTGTCCTTCCAACTGGTGCACGCCAACGTCTTTCCATCATTTGAATACGCGACCAGCCGGATACTATCCGTGTGCCCTACGAAGGTCTGTTTCAACGCACCGGTGTCGACATCCCAGAGTCGAACTGTGGTGTCCCGACTGCCACCGGCGAGTCTCTCTCCAGTCGGACTGAACGCCAACGCGTAAATTCTGTCTTTGTGGCCCACAAGTAATTTATTGAGTTTATTAGTTTGTAGATCCCATAAAACAACTTCTCTATCAGTTGCAGCAGCAAGCGTTCTACGATCGGGACTGAGAACCATGAGATTCCACGTCAATTTCGTTCCCAAGTCTGTGAATAGCTCCAGTTCCTCGCCTGTCCGGACATCATATATCCAGAGACCGATGGCACTTGAAACAGCAATCCGATTCCCATCTGCCAAAAAGGCAAAATCGCCGATGCCACCTTTCTCAAAGCGTACAATCGCTCCTTCAGGAAGATGCCATCGGGTGTAATCTTGCGCGGAACCGCTTAGTAGAAAAATAGCCGTGGTTAACAAAAGGATAAACGTAGCAGAAAATAATCGCGCTGTTCTCATATAATGGTGTCCTCCGAAACAAAATTAAACAAGATTATTCTATCTGGCTATCTATACACACTTTTGGATGCACTTTTGGAATAACAGCATTACACAATAGGTCAGGAAAAAATAAGGGACAGAGAGATGGTCCCTCTGTCCCTTTTTATCGGATACGCTTTGCATGCTTATGAAAAAAATATGAAAATCACTCTTCGGGATCAAAAAACACTTTAAGTGGAGCACTTAACTGTGGCGCACTTTCTTGATCGTCTACGACTTTATCGCCTGCCCACTCACTACGTTCAATCCCCATCGTGTAAGTCTGCCGCGTCATGTCAGTGTAACTCAGGTATTGAAACCCGGCATTCTCAAAGCAGATGAGCGCGGGACCGTTGTCAGGGGATACCTTTAGCGTAACATGCTCAGCACCGAGCATCTCAAACGCGTAACGCACAGTTTCAATGAGTGTGTCAGTGCCGTAGCCGCGAGCGCGATAATCTGGACGAATGATGACGAACCTCACAGTAACCGTGTCAGCATCACATTGAAGGAGGATAAAACCGATGATAAGGCGTGTCGTCCGGATTTCAATAGCCAACGTATGCATATCTTTATCTGCCGTCCAGTGGTGCCAATCCTCCAGAAATGTCTCAAACGAGACCCGTTCAGTGTAGAGATGATTTCTGATGCCGGGTCGGTTGATCCAGCCCCAAATTTGGCGAAGTTCATTCTCTGTGGTCTGCCGGAGCGAAATGCCACCGCTGTAAAGGCGTTCCAGCTGTCGTAATTCACCCCGTAACTCCTCCAATTGCGCAGAGTGCATACCGATCTGCGCACCCGCAGTCCGAATCTTACGCTGATTCGGCTGATCCATGAATTTCGCCTGTTTCACCCTATTCTGGAAATACCCGAGCTTCTGTTCACTCCTCTCAATAATCCGTAACAAATTGTTAATCGCATCCGCCCATTTCTCAAGATCAGCGTTTGCGTCGTCTCGTGTTTCGATCCGATCGCCGCTTATCTGTGTTCCGTTCATATCTCCCCTCCTTGAATCCAGAAATCCGGAGATAACTCTCATACCGGAGTGGGCTAATACCGCCAGTTTCAACTGCCCGTTTAACGGCACATGTCGGTTCATGCTGGTGCGTACACGCCGCGAATTTGCACTCTGGAATGTAAGATCGCATCTCAGGAAAATGGATATCTAATCCCTGTTCGTCATCAATTTCAAGCAAACCCAGTGTCCGGATGCCGGGTGTATCCGCAACAAACCCACCAAATTCAAGGGGCAGCAGCATCACTTCCGTTGTCGTATGCCGACCTTTGTGGATGCGCGTATCCACCTCACCCGTACGCAATTCAAGTCCCGGTTGTAAGGCATTCAGCAGAGAAGACTTCCCGACCCCGGATGAACCCACAATCGCTGAAATCTTATGCCGCATCACTTCCCGTAATCTATCAACGCCGAGACCCGTCATGATACTTGTATAAACCACTTTATAACCTAATTCTTCATATAATTTCAATTCGCGCTGTACATTCTCCAATTTTGCCAAATCCATTTTGTTAATACAGATTACCGGTTCTACATCAGATGCCTCCGCTGTAACGAGGAATCTATCAAGCATCCGCAGTTTCAGCGTCGGATGCCGAGCGGCAAAGATGATAAGTAATATCTCTAAATTAGCGACAATCACTTGCCGCCAGCCATCCATACGGGTACGACCAAACTGCGTCTCGCGTGGGAGGCATTCCTCAATGTACCCATTTTCCTCCGCACCTGTAGGAACCGAAATGCGAACGCGGTCGCCGACTGCGACTAAATCGACGTACGGCATCTCTTTCGTCTCAGCGAGCCGCTTCTTCTCATCTTCAATGAGGTGGTGACGCACGGCACACGTAAAACACGCTTTGTCAACTTGTACCTCGTACGCACCGCCTCTCGCTTTTATGACAATTCCTTCCATAATTAGACCCACCTGCGGCAACACGGTCGTTTTTATTTTCCCTAACAGAAAGCGCGCGGTTAGGCGCAGCCAAAACCCGCCATGAAACCGCGCACCTCTCTAAAACATCCGCTAATTACCGGGATTCCGCCAGACAATGCGTCCACGCGTTAAATCGTATGGAGAAAGCTCAACGGTAACCAGGTCACCAGGAAGCACCCAGATTTTGTGCTGCATTAACTTCCCAGCGAGGTACGCCACAACTTTGTGGTCGTTCTCCTCCAACTTCACATGGAACAGGTTACCCGGTAAGGATGCCAGGACAACTCCCTGCACGCGGATACCAGTATCTTTCGTATTAACATTTTTTACAGATTCATGGACTTCGGGCGTAGCGTTTACATTTTTCATTTTTCTTTCTCAATTTAGTGATAACTAT
>VXZK01000383.1:0-5360 GCA_009845545.1 Candidatus Poribacteria bacterium | reverse complement strand
TATTTACACTCTTTTGGATGCACTTTACTAACGAATTGTTCGGAAAAAAGTTGACATCAAGCCTCGAAAATTATAAAATACACACGTAGGAGATTCTATTTTCACTTTATTTCTATCTATAAAAAGGAGAAGAAGATAATGAGCCAAGCCTTACCTCTCGTTGCCTACCCGGACCTCGAAAACCAAGTCAAGGCGATGGAAGAAGACGGGTATGCCTATCTTCCAAAGGTTATTGACGAGGCACAACTCGCTGAACTTCGCGAGGCAATGGATCGACTCACTGCGATCCCTGAAAGTTTCGACCGACACAGCCTGCCTGAGAACGGAAGCGGTTTCCTTAACAAACATATCAATAACGCCTTCAATCGCGACCCTGTGTTTCTGCATTACCTCGACAAATCTCCAGTCATTGAATTAGCAGAAGCCGTTCACGGTGACGATTGTCATGTCATCGGCATGACGGCTTGGGTAACAGGGCCTGGTCGTCCCGATCAAGGGCTACACATAGATTGGCTGCCTATCCCCCTACCAGCGGACCTTTTGGAAGATCCGCGCGTCAAAGTCCCAATCTTCATCTCAACCGCTCACTACTATCTTGATAATCTCTACGAAGATCTCGGCCCAACGAAGTTTGTTCCGGGCAGCCATCTTTCCGGACGAAGACCCGATGGTGAAACCGAATGGAAAGGCGCAGAAGAAAAAAGTATCCTCTGTAATGGAGGCGATGTCGTCATCTTCCGCAGTGAAGTTTGGCACCGAGGCACTGCGAATCGCAGCAAACAGACCCGCTATCTATTACAGGTACATTACGCGAATCGGATGATAACCCAGAAATTTCCGCCCTATCTGAACCGCTTCCAGTTTGATGCAGCGATTTTGGAGCAGGCAACCGAACGCCAACAACGCTTAATGGGGAACCACCGACCGGGTGCCTATGATTGATCGTAAAACCCCTCCCCTCAAAGAACGACAAAAGAACGACAACCTAATGAGGATAACAGCGACCTTTGAATAGAAACGAGACTGCCCGGACACCGCCAAGACCAAACGTCATCAGCGAGGAGCCGCACGGGAAAATTATTGCCCTGAGTTTGCTCCTCGCGTTTCTTTGGGGTGGGAATTCGCCCTCAATAAAAGTCGGTTTACAAGATTTCCCGCCGATGGTGTTGGCATTCCTCCGCTTTGTGATTGGGCTTATTGTTGTGGGGGGCTGGTCGCTCTTTCGCCGAGTCTCGCTCGGTTTACGCCGTGGCGAATTGCCGCGATTGCTGCTCCTCACAGCGATTTTCATACTCCAAATTATCTGTTTGAACACCGGCACCGAGCTCACAACAGCATCCCGCTCCACTATCTTTATTAACGTCTACCCCTTTTTCACAGCACTCTTCGCACATTTCTGGATTCCCGGCGAACGTTTGTCTGTCGCAAAGACATTGGGGATCATTGTCGCCTTCAGTGGTGTTTTTGTAACCGTTGCCCCGAACCTCGGTGAAGGTGAAACGAGTATCCTCGGCGACATCCTTGTCCTCATCAGTGGATGTTTCTTAGGGCTACGCGTCGTCGTGACAAAACTCCTCGTTCAAGCCATTCATCCGTACCGACTTCTCGTCTGGTATTTAAGCTTGAGTCTCCCGTGTTATGCCGCAATGGGGTTCCTACTGGAGCGCGGCGAACCGATGCAGCTGACACTTTCAAGTGCTACCGCACTCCTTTATCAAGGCGGTGTTATCGCTGGCTACTGTTTCTTGGCGTGGACTGCAATACTTGAGAGATATAGTGCGAGTAAACTGGTCGTGCTCTTTTTCGCGACACCCCTTTCGGGTGTTCTGTTCAGCCATCTGGTTTTAGGGGACGAACTAACGATTAGCCTGCTCATCGGTGCCCTTCTCGTCGCAGGCGGGATTTATCTCGTAAACATGCGGCGCTGATGTGGTTAGATCCTCCGCTATCAAAAGAAAATGGCTCATGTATAAAGTCAATACAACTGTATCAGCGAAACCAATAACTACAATGATTAAATTTTCCTTCTGCATTCAATCTCGACATGAGCCAAGAAAATCTGGTTTTGTTATGGTGCATCAGTAAGAATATCTAAAGTTGTTTGATTGTTAATATTAGGATCGAATGTCCGTAACCCTTCACTTTTTGCAGCTTCCAACAACCTCTGATCATTACTCACCAAGATTAAATCATGTCCATTTATTCTCAGTTCATTCGCTTTATCCAATGCACATTGAAGGATATATGCATCACTGCTGTTAATAGGGTAATCATGGATGAGTTGCCGAGCAGCCTCTTTTTGATTAACGCTTGCATGCACTTGTACAACTTCAGGACTATTGACGACTTCCACTTCAAATTGCTGAATTGCTTGATTGAACTCTGATACAGTAATCTCTGTCCTATTTCTCTTTTTGACGATGACGAATCGAGTTTCGTCCATACTATCAAACAAGCAAATTATCCGCTCTGCAGAAACATGAGTAAAGAGATAGTTGATTAGAGGTGTCCCGTCTTCTACCACGTACCTCTTAGCGATAGCATTCGCATCTAACCAGAAATAATTCACGCAGGTCGCTCCTATTCATCTCAATTCTGATTTTCATCATAAAGAGATCGTAAGAAGTCAAACCCAGCTTCACCGTATAGATTGCAAATCCGGTCGGCTATCTCCTTGTGTCCGGTGTTATACAGAACACGAACGATTCCCTGGATATGTTCCTGATCGTGATACGGATAAATATTATGCGATAGCATTCCCAAATAAATGTCTCCCACTTCTGCTGGAGTTTTGATGGCATGCGGTAGTAGTTCCTCAACGAAAAATGCAGAATCGGTAAGTCCTCTGATGTACTGCGTAGACATTTTTAGCCATTTCAGCACCTCTCCATCTATTTTATCAACGAGTGCTACCCATCCCGACAAACGAGATAAAACTTCTCCGTATTTCTCCACATCGTCCTTTTGGGAAAGGGATTCATATAAAGCACGCCAAGTCGGTATCACTTTTGTCTTTAGTTGCTCAGGTAAGTTGTTCCTTTTCTTCCAAAAAAAGTGAATTAAGGTAGAGAGAAGGTTCGGGTTCTCACTATTCACCAATTGGTAAATGAGACTCGACTCATCCTCCAATATTTCAAATCCCTCCATCCAACCAAGGCAGATGTCGGAGACAAGTTTTTCTTTAACGACACGATCAACTGTCAAATCTATCTGTTGGCTGTCAAGATAGACAACGTCAGGCTCCGGTAATACACTTGCATCTATTTGCCGATTACAAAAATCGGAGTTTAAAACTTTCTGATAATGGCCATGTTTCTTAAGCAAGGAATAGATAGATTCGGAAAGCGGACGAGAATATAAAAGATACCCCGAAAAGGCCACGTGCCAGTGATACTCATCCTGTTTTGGGAAAATACGATCTATATTGTCAACTAACCACACTTCATCAAGGTATAACAAATAGGTCAAGTACGCCCCGAGCGTGAAGGAGAATTCAAAGGAGGGTTCCACATTCCTATCTAATCTTTTGGTGAAATCCGCTTTAATAGCTTGCGGCCACCGGTCTACCTGATCCTTACTCTGAACACGGGCAAATTGGAGGGCATAGTTTACCATTGCTGAGAACACTCGACCGCTATCAGAATTCACGACAGCTACAGAAACACTTTCAGAAGGAGAGGATTTCAATTGAACTTTTTCCACAAGAATCAAGAGTATTTTCTCAGCAAGGGGCAAGAGTTTCGCATCAAATGCATACTCGCCGTCTCTTGTCCCTGCTTCAATCAATTCAGCTACTGCAAAAATCCACTCGCTGTGACCATCATAGCGACCCTTGTGTTGTTTAGCCCAAAACTCTTCTGAAGAAACAAGTTGATGTATGAAGTCCAGTAACTTTGCGCAATCAAATTCTCTCTTATCACGCCATGCTTTAAGGAGTCCCCGCAATATCCAATATTGATAGAAATTCCGGACACTTTGGAAAGGGTGTAAGTCGTTTGCAAACCTCCGCGGATTCAACGCTACATATTCCTCAAGCATCTCTGCTAATCCCTCTTCAGTCGGAACTGAGGGGCCAGAAGCGTCTTCTCCTTTAAAATTGTTGAGCAACGCAGCGATTTGAGCATTTGACATATTAGAAAGCTTTTCAATTGTTGTCGGGCTCGTCCCTGCTTCCAAATATATTGTTGTCCACAACAAAAGTCCCGGACGCTCAAGTTTCGCAGAATTAATCTGCTCATACTTTTGATAGGCAGAGACAACTTTTTCATTATCTGTCTCCATGAGTGCAGATAACCACTCGCGTTTTCTATAAGCCTCCTGTTTGGAGCGAGTTTCTTCATCCTCGGCAAACCTTGTGTTGTACTGTTTAGATTCTATCCACTGTAGTATCTGCTCAATTTCAACTTCATCAAAAGTTTGGCAGTTGGTTTGAAGCAGACGATAAAGTTCAGGCTTCAGTAAAGTTTCCTCAAGTAGATTGCCCTGCCACTTCCAAAATAGGTGTTTTAAAGCTTCGTAATGATGTGTGATAGCATGAAGTGCAATCCGTTTGAAGATATCGTGAGATTTTTGGAACAAATCCTCAACCGTTCCTGCAATATTATCGGATTCGGCACGCCGTAGCAGGCTGCAGGTGAAATGTACCAATAGCTCCTCATACCCCAAAAGTTTCTCGGCAGGATCGGCCTCAATCTCCTGCAACATTCTAAACCTACCCACATGCTCAGCAATGATATTGTGAATCTGTTTAAGTGCAATATTCACTGCCTCAATGCCGCATAATTTCACGATAGCAGGGGCCTGTTTTTCCATCATAGAGAGCATTTTGGAGTCCTTGATCATCACTTCAAGAAACACAAGGGTTAACTCTTTCGCTTCTACGTTGAGAAGTTTGGGGAAAAATTTTTGCTCAATTTCATTCTGCACCAACAATGGGGGGCCCCATCGCAATGCATGACTCATGAAAGTTATATGCTGTCTCTCTAATCGTTCTGTAGGAAAAGTAGCGATAATTTCGACAAGATCCCAAACTGTGTATTGATGCAGAATTCGTTCTTGATTATTGTTACTATAGGAAATCACATCATTAACAATTGCTGCCAGAATCCTAACGGTTTCATCATCGGGGCGATCTTTGGTGTAATCAGCGATTTTCTTCACATATACCATTGCAGGCCATCGCGGAGCCGTGTATATCCTAGGTTGATCCGGCACTTCATAAACCCACAGACCAGATTGTAAGTCAAACCATCCATTCTTTTTTAAGTGTTTCAACCATGCAAGAGATTTAAGATTCAGAAAGAAATGTCTATAGAGGACTTCAGGTTTTAATAGATTGGGGAGAGATTCTATCATATAAC
>VXZK01000240.1 GCA_009845545.1 Candidatus Poribacteria bacterium | reverse complement strand
CTAACAATATCAACCACATACTGATCTCCAAAAAAAATGGGGGTAAGTGACTTAAAAAAATTAATTGCCAATACGTCAATTTTATGCTATACTTTAGGTAGCAGCAAATTGCCACATATTATCTAAGGGAGGCATCAAGCACATGGGCGGAATAGGCGGAATAGAAATATTTATAATCCTTGTCGTCGCGCTCGTCATTTTCGGACCCCAAAAACTACCCGAAATGGGGCGTTCGCTCGGAAAAGCCATCCGGGAATTTAAAAGTGCCGGCACCGAGCTCCAAGATGAACTCACAAAGGCAGCCGATGAAATTGATAAAGACCCGGAACCGAATATCAAACCCCCGACGAAAACCTCTTAACGCGAGCGGAACGCACTATGGAATCCAAGGAATCTAACGATGTCGCAATGACCTTCTGGGAACATCTCGAGGAACTCCGGCGGCGAATCATCATCGCTGCAATCACAATCGGTATCTTTACGGTGTTGTGTCTATCCTTTAGTAAACCGATTGAGAAGGTTGTTATGTTCCCGTTGCGGACATCTATGAGCACACTGATTGCCAATGCGATTGAGACTACACTCGGCAGTGATGGCTCAATATTTGGGTTTCTTGCGGTCACTTTGCGTGCTGGATCTTCCAGCATCGATGCCGTACTCATGAAAGTCGGACCCTTAGAAGGTATCATGGCGTTCCTGAAATTGGGGGTTACTGCCGGTATTTTGCTCGCATTGCCAATAATCATTTATCAGGTCTGGGCATTCATTTTCCCCGCGTTGAATCGTGAGGAAAAGCGATTCGCTGTGCCGCTTTTTCTAATCATCGTCGCATTTTTCACTATCGGTGCTGTTTTCGCCTACTTTATTGTTGTACCGGTCGTCCTACAGTTCTCCGCACAGCTGTTTCCAGAGATGCCGAATATGTGGGACTTGGAAAATTATCTAAGCCTTGTAACGAAGTTAATCTTAGGATTCGGCATCGCTTTTGAGTTACCGATAGTGATGGCGTTCCTGTCCCGTATCGGTGTGATTAACGCACGCGGCTTTCGTGAAAAGCAAAATTATGCTTTATTGGGTATTTGTGTGATGTCGGCACTGCTGACACCAGCAGATCCATGGTCAATGCTGTTGATGGCGATACCGCTCTTCATTTTGTATCAACTCGGCATTTTTTTCGCCTATCTCGTCGAAAAGGAGCAAGAAGTATATGGCTAACGAGTCTTTGCGACAACAACTCGCGCTGCTTTACCAATTACAAGAACGCGACTCGGAACTCTTGTCAATCCAACAAAAGCTTCAAACGATCCCACACCAGATTGAGCAATTAGAGGCAGGGGTCGCCAAATATGAAGCGGACATCGCAGCAAAATCGGAGGAACTCGCGGAAGCAGAAAAAGTGCAACGCGCCAGAAACGCTGAAATTGAAATGAACGCCGTGCAACGCGAAAAATACCAAACCGAACAGCGAACTGCTGCATCTAACCAAGCCTATGATGCCCTCGAACGACAGATCGAATTCCTTGATGAACAAGACGATGCGGCGGAAGACGCTATCCTTCTTCTCATGGAGGAGAGTGATCGGTTGAAAGAAGAACTGGCTAAACTGGATATTGAAGTAAATCAGGAAAAGGAAAAAACTGCTACTGAGACCGAACAATTCCGACAGGAACTCCGGGCATTAGAGACAGAGCGAGAAGAAAAGCTAAAACAGCGGAAAGCGTTTCTCCCGAAAATCGACAAAGCGCGTAGAGATGAATATCATCGATGGGTGAAGGCGCAGTTGGCAAGCGAAGCTGGCATAGCACGCGTGAAAAACGGTTTTATCGCCTTAGGCAAAAACGGTACGTGCAGCACCTGCCGAATCGCTATTCAACCGCAGACGCTCAAGGAAGCACAGAAGTATGAGAAACAGGTTTACTGCTCAAGTTGTAAGCGACTGCTTTACGTCGAACCTGCCACACCCGATGTGCCATTTCCATAAAGAATGAAATCCGGTCGTTGGCGAGATGCCAAGCCGCATAAACACTAAAGAACAGGAGACACTCACACGCCATGCCTTTTTTTGTCATTGATGAACAACCCGAAAAAAAGGTTTTTGACGGAGCCAGCATCCGCACCCTTCACGGCGAAAAACTGATGATGTCCTTCGTTAATTTGAAACCCCATAGTGTTGTCGCTGAACATAGCCACCCTCATGAACAGATGGGAATGGTCCTTGAAGGAACGTTTGAATTAACCATTGGTGGAGAATCCCAAATCCTCAAAAAAGGGGATGCTTACCTCATTCCGTCCAACGTGAAACACAGCGCAAAGGCTTTTGATGAACCCGCCATCGCACTTGACATCTTTAGCCCACCAAGAGAAGATTACAAATCGTGAATATCTATCACGCAATTCCGGAACTTGAGACGACTAACATCGTCACCGCCGGTGTGAGTCTCCGCCACGGTGGGGTCAGCCGCAGCCCTTACGCCTCTCTGAATCTTGCTGAACATGTCGGTGATGATCCGAACGCAGTTGCAGCGAACAGAGCGATTCTCTTCCAGAAAACCGGCTTAACGGATCTGCGCTACTGTCGTCAAATTCACGGCACCGATGTTATTAATGTCGTTGACCAAGCACTGCCGACTTCTACACTACCACCAGAAGCGGACGCGCTTGTCACTGCTCAGCGTGACATCGCATTAGCCATTTTCACTGCCGATTGTGTCCCTATTTTTATAGTAGATGTTACAACACCCGCGATCGGCATTGCCCACGCGGGGTGGCGTGGAACGCTCGCACGAATAGCGGTCAATACCCTCGCGCGAATGGAGACACTATTTGGAACAATTGCTGCAAACTGCCAAATCCATTTAGGTCCGTCCATCCAGAAGTGTTGTTATACCGTCAGCGCAGAGCTGCTCACCCAATTTACTGACCACTTCGGCAGCACTGTAGCCAGTGGCACAAACCTGAGTCTACAATCGGCTAACGTCAATCAATTGGTTCAAATCGGTTTACCTACCGCCGCCATTTCAGTATCACCATTTTGTACCGCCTGTCGCACAGACCTTTTTTATTCACATCGAGCCGAGGATGGCCAAACCGGTAGAATGCTCTCATTTATCCAACTCAACATCAAAAGCTAAAGACTTCCTCACTGTAAGAGCGACTCGTTAGCCGCTAACAGAACGGTTCAATGCTCCCATAGTCAGGTCGTGACTGCTTCGGTTGAGTACGCCATACCTATTGGTAACCGGCGACTGATAACTGGTAACTGAGCGTCTCTGACGTGCTAACGAAAAATTTGCATTCCTCGAAAAAATATGGTATTATTAAATATACAAATATCACGAATTGGGCGACTGACGTTCCAACACTGCCCGCAGCCGTAACCTCACGACAATTTATAGCGTTATTTTCCCTAAATGTTCCAGCTTGTTAGGTACAATAATCTCTTAAGTTTGTTGTTAGACGACGATTTGGTAGATACCCAAGGAATCACAAATGCGCACGCTCTTTGTAACGTTGTCAGGTGTTATCGGTTTTATTGGGTTCATTTTTATCATGCGTGGCGGTAGCCATCCTAACAAGTATGAAAGGACTTTGGCGGAAAGCAAGAGCGCAGCCCAAGTTACGCAGATTTATACGGAGGCAACATATACCATAATGGTCGGTATCGGTATTATTAGTGTCGCTGTTTTAGTCGCTGTTATTGGTATTCTCCTTCATACAACAAACAAACCCTTAGACCCAGATACGCAATCGGTAGACGATCCCGAAGCCTGAAGAGCCTTTTTAATCAATCGAAAAATTTTGGAATCGAAAAATTGAATTCCGTTGCCAATAATCTCTTCAGCATCACCGAACGTATCGCCCGCGCAGCGGAACGGAGTAACCGCACACCCGATTCAATCGAACTTGTTGCTGTTACAAAAGGACGTTCAGTCCCAGAGATACACGCCGCACTCGCAGCAGGGGCTACAAACATCGGTGAAAATCGAGTTCAAGAAGCACGGCAAAAGTACGCAGCCGTCACTGCTGGTGTAGATGCCGTCCGCTCCAGACCTGCTGATAAAACGTGCCGATGGCATCTCATTGGGCATCTACAAAGGAATAAGGTTAAAGCCGCACTTGATATGTTTTCCTTGATCCATTCGGTTGACAGTTTGCGACTTTTAGCAGAAATAGCACGCCGATCCGAAGAACAAGCCCTACGGATAGAGGTTCTCATTCAGGTGAACACGACGCGTGAGACAAGTAAATACGGGTTAGACGCAGAGGCGTTGCTGCCGTTTATCGCCGACGCACAAGCATATCCAGCAGCAAATATTGTCGGTTTAATGACAATGGGACAGTTCAGCCCTTCACCGGACACAAACCGCCCCGCTTTTGCTTTACTCAGGGCCCTCGCTGAAAAGGTGGAAGCCGAACAATTCCCTGGGGTTACTATGCAATATCTCTCTATGGGAATGACAAACGATTTTGAGGCGGCTATAGAAGAGGGCGCGAATCTCGTTCGAATCGGTAGAGCAATCTTCGAGCCTTCAATGAGTACGTAGGGGACCGTTCGCGCAGACGCATCCAACGTCGGTGCCGTCAGGAGAAAAAAGTGGTAGAAGACCTTCGATTAGGTGTAATAGGCGTTGGAAAAATGGGCGGCATTGTCGCGCGAAGTATTGCCGATGTCGTATTCCCCGCAAAACACATTTGGGTCACCGACCTTGATAGCACCCTCGTCAAGCAGCTTTGCGATGAAAAAGGGACTAATGATGCTGGCGATATTGCCGGTTTGGTCAAAAAAACTGATGTTATCTTCTGTGCTGTGCCACCCGTCGCTGTCTCAAATATTCTACCACAGATTGCGCACAATTTATCGGCACCACAGTGGCTCATAAGCATCGCAGCGGGTGTTACGACCACAGCACTTGAAACCTATTTTGACACCGCACCACCGATTGTTCGCGTGATGCCAAACATCTCGGCAGCCGTCGGTGCTGCAATATCAGTCCTAACGCCTGGTACCGTAGCGAATCAGACACATCTTGAAATCGCACAGAAAATTTTCAACGCCTGCGGCACCTCTCTAATTATGGATGAACGCCATCTTGATGCTGTTACAGGCGTGAGCGGCAGCGGACCGGCTTATGTCGCCCTCTTCATTGAAGCGCTCGCTGATGCAGCGGTACATGTCGGGATCGCTCGGGCGGATGCCCAAAAACTTGCAATCCATACCGTGTTAGGCGCAGCGACGATGTTAGCCGAAACACAAGAACATCCAGCGGTACTGAAGAATCGTGTTACGACCCCTGGCGGAACAACCGCTGCTGGACTTCACGCATTAGAAGGCGGGGGCTTACGAGCAACACTCACAGATGCCATTCTTGCTGCAACCGAACGAGCAAAAGAACTCGGCGACGCATAATCATTGGGACGCAGAACTACTGAAACTATGCCTATACACAACCTCGCTCGGTTTATCGCACGACTGCTTGAGATTTATACATTAATAGTTTTTGCAAACGCCTTGCTTTCTTGGTTCGTTTTAGGGACACAAAATGCAGTCATCAGGCAAATCTATTGGTTCACAAGTCGCATCGTCGATCCAGTTTTAAGCCCGATTCGTAACGCCCTTCAACCAGTGTCTCGGAACTTTGGGATTGACATTTCGCCTTTTATTCTGATTATTCTGTTACAGATTTTGGCACGGATGCTCTGGTGATAAACCAGCACCGATGCCGACCACTGAATCCGGTAAAACTGAGAGGTGCCTCACACGGAAAGCATAACCACCTCAAACTAACAAGTGGTTCAAAGACAAAAATACGAGAATATGAAAAAACAAAGTTCCCCTGCAAAAAGCACAACGCGTAGACGGGGTAAAACCGAGAAACCGAAAAAGGGATTCCAGGTAACGGACATGAGCGATGAAAAAGCCGTCTTGGATGTTTGGGCAAACGCCGATGTTTTCCCCCTCGCGAACAAAAAATCGAATACTGCGCAGCGCACCGCGCCAAATGTGAAACCGGCGCAACCACGCCACGCCCCTCAAGCCGAAACCTATGTCCTTCGGGAAACCCCCACTTCTTTTTACGCACTCACACTTGACACGCTTTGTAGAAAAATATGCCAAGATGTCTTCCTCAAAGCATCGTTGATGCAGGGACATCAGGTTACATATGTACCTATATGGGAAACCTATCCGCTTTGGATTGAGGAACGCATTATCGCCGAGGCGAAATCTAAAACTCCGCTCAAACTCTCGGTGCTTCGCAAGCGATGTCGCGCACGATACAAACAGGAATTAGAAATCCAAAAACGGAAATTTTATCAACTCGGTATCTTTGCGGATTGGGACGCTTCTCAAAAAACGCTTGAATCACGGCAGGAAGCGAGACTCATTGCGCTTATCAGCCGACTACGGGATTCCAATTATCTCCATGATCTACCACAACTCAACCCATGGTGTCCTAAGTGCACAGCCCCACTCAATGAAACAAATCTCCTACAAGAATCTACACACGCCTTGAACGGCTACGTGAAATTTCCTTTCAATTTCGGGTTGGAGGAATTTGGCATTGATGTCTCTTTTTGCATCCGGATACTACATCTCTGGGAGATAGCCGGGACCGTCGAAATCGGGATTACTGACGAGACTACCTATCTACTCACCAAGTATGGGGCAGAATATCTCCTTTTTACTGAGCCACAGTTTGAATATTTTTCTAAGCACCTTACAAACGGGCAGCCTGAACCGAAACCTATTAAGGAAATCAAAGCCGCTGAACTCGCACAATACACTGTAGTACACCCGCTCTTTCCATCGAAGGAGTTGAAGATTACCCGCATCCCTGAGACGCTCATCGCAAAAACCACTGACAAATCAACATCTTTCTTAAAATCCGGTGTTATCCCGCTAAACCCCGCCCACCATCAATCCAGTTACGATATCGCCCAAGCGTTAAATATAAACGCAGCACCTATTTTCGATGAAACCGGAAGATTCACTGAAGAAGCCGGGCAATTGTGTGGTTTGTATCTGTTTGATGCAGAAGGGTTTATTGTCCCGCAACTGGAGAAATACGGGTACCTCCTAAAAACGCATGACGACGAGATACACGCACCTCACTGCCCGCGCTGTAAGGAATTAGCCGTTTTTCGACCGTGTTCAAAATGGGCGTTCTCCATTGCCAAAAACGACGCCACCAATCAACTGCTCAGTGCTCAAGAATATTGGGATAATTATGGCGATATACAGCATAAACATATCAGCGCGATCCGTGATATCGTCCTTAATTTCGGAGAATTGCAAGTTTCGACACAACGCCAGTGGGGGATGCCACTGCCAATCCTGCTCTGTGACCAGTGTGATGAACCGCTCACTGATAAAAATACGCTCAATGCAATCCGTAATTCTATCCAGCGCAGTTTTGAATTCTGGTTCGGATTAAGTATTGAGGAACTTTTGCCCACCGATACCCGCTGCCTAAATTGTAATTCAAGCGATTTTCGCAAAGAGGCGACTCTCATTGATAGTCATTTTGCCAATCTGCTTCAAGTCATTGACAACTCTGATTTCAAGAAACCCCTCAGTGGCCACACCAGTGTTATGTTTGTACCACAAACAAATGTTGGCGATTCTCAATGGACAAAATGGTTGGCTGAAATTAGCGTCATCTCCGCCTCGCTTAGCAGGAGTCGTCCAGTTAAAGAAAGTCAGCCCTTTAAACAACTAAAGCTTAAAACACTACCGAAAATTGGCAGCGACATTCAGATTGAAGAGGCATTTCTTGACGACTATCCGTCTGACGTGGTCCGCCTCGTCGCAATATCGCCAAGTATTGAAACAAAACATCTAAGTTACAAACAACTTGAGAAAATCGCTAATAGATATCTCGTACAATTTCAGCAGCTGCACACACTATTCAGTCATATAAGCAGTCGTCTCTACCAGTTTTCACTCGATTCCCAAAAACTCGGCGAAAAGGAACACGAGGAGACCGATGAGCAGCATTCTACCGCCACCAACGGACACGAGGGGCAGACAGGTTCCGCCAGCGCACCTACGCATACAAATCTTGAAGGCCCGAGAGGGACCGCTACTACTGGCAAAACGCTGCCTATGGATTCGCTCCTAATAACCGTTACCGCACAACTGCTGCAGGAGGCGCAACAGGCTTACCAAACCGAGAATTTTCACAAAATATGGGCGATGTTAACTAAGTTCTGTCAGGATGACCTTCGCTTTTATAGCGACGCAATAGAATCCCGGCCTACTACAACCCTACAGGCAGCACAAAGTATACTTTCAGAAATAACAACGCTACTTCTACAACAATTCGCTCCCTTAACTCCTTTTTTGGCGGAACATTTCTATCAGCGCATCTCTGTAGATGGTGGGACCAGCGACCATAGTATTTTTCAACGAAACTGGCACTCACACTCACCTCTGATTGAACAAAATTTGCAGCCTTCCGAGGCAGAAAAAGATGAGGCTAAAGCGGAATGGGAGGAAGTCAAGAGGGCATACGATGCAAAACCCTGAAAAGAACGCATGGCAAAATGTTATGCTGTTGATTTACGTAGCTGTTCCCGTATTGATACTTGATTGGGGCACCAAGTGGTTGGTGCAAAAACATATTACGCGGGTAACAGAAGTAATCCCGGTTATCTCCGGGTTTTTCTACCTTCGGCACGATAGAAATACTGGCGCGGCTTTCGGGGTACTCGCCGGGCATAGAGTCTTGCTTATTCTCATTACCATTGTCGCTTTGGTTTTCATTTTCGCCTACTATCTCCGATTCCGGGAGAGCCGTTGGATGCAGGTCTCGTTAGGTTTTTTACTCGGCGGTGCTGTCGGGAATTTCATTGACCGACTCTATTTGGGTGAAGTTGTCGATTTTCTTCAGTTCGGCATAGCCAGCCAAGGTCTCTTTTGGCCCACTTTTAATGTTGCTGATGTTTCTGTCTGTATCGGGGCAGGCATGCTAATTGTTTACCTGTTCCGACACCGTGATCAAGACCAGCAGGCTTGACGTGTTACCGGGTTTTCTAAATCCATAGATTGATAGTTTTATTGTGAGAACTTAACGCTGTCCTTCAACCAAAGGGGGATTCCATGTACAAGTTTCGTACCCAATTATTTCTCATGAGCATAGCTTTTCTCTTTTTCGCACAACCGCACGCAAAAGCGCAGTTTCAGGCAGAACCTCCAGCACATCAGGAAGACCACGCCGACTACAGCGAAAGTGCATTGCGTCGGTTTGAAATTATCACGTTGAGTTCCCTACCATTCACTGCTATTCACAGTTATGTCGCCGTTAGAGGGATAAAAATGTATCGTGAGAATATATTCGCACCTGAAATGACACCGAGGGACTATCGCATCGTTGGGATCGGTGCCGTTTCCTTGTCGCTCTTCATCGGTGTTTGGGATTGGTTACATACGCGCAATGTTGATCGATCCGCACCCCGTGTGCCAGAACCAAAAGCACCACCCGTCGAAGAGGAAGATCCTGTTGAAGGCACTATCGCTCGTTTGTCCAAAACAGATCCACATATAGCGAGATATCGAAGTATGTCTTTGCAAGACGCAATGAATAACAATCTGAATAGATGGGCGAATGAACCCGCTGCCGGTTTCGCGATGCCTCTCCTTCAAGTTCGTTTCTGAATTTAAGTGGACTTTCCACCGTTGAAAAATAGGAATTCCGCACTCCCCTTGATAAGCGGATTAGCGGTTGCAAACCTCCGAAACATCAGTGTTTACAACGTAACCTACGTAACTCCGAAAAAAATATCGTTCCCCGTTATTTCTCACAAGAGACACCCGAAAGATCGCAGCCCTCTTTAACTGAAAACTGAAAACTGAAAACTGGAAACTAAAGTCAAAAATGCGTATTCTTTTTATGGGAACCAGTGAGTTTGCTCTGCCAGCACTCGCGGAACTAATCACCCACAAATTTGAAATCATTGGCGTTGTCACACAACCCGACCGGCCAAGTGGACGTGGAAAACATCTCAACCCACCGCCTGTTAAAATCGCCGCAACAGCGCACAATTTACCGGTTTACCAACCTGAGAAGGTGAGGAAACCGGACTTCATACGCGTCCTTGAACGCCTCGCACCAGACGTAATTGTCGTCGCCGCATTCGGTCAACTCCTGCCACAGACCGTTTTGGATATGCCACCGTGTGGGACGATCAATTTGCACCCCTCACTGCTTCCGAAGTACCGAGGAGCAGCACCGATTCAATGGGCATTAATTAACGGCGAAACTCAAACAGGCGTGACCCTTATGTTATTGAATGCAGGTGAGGATACTGGCGATATTATTTCTACAAGTTCTATCCGAATCCGAAATGAGGATAACGCTTGCACATTAACAGAACAATTGGCACAACTGGGGGCAAATCAGCTCGTCCGGCTCCTCTCCGAGATGCCAGAAGGCGCACCGCCACCGGCGACACCTCAGAACAACGCCGAGGCAACGCATGCACCACGGCTGACAAAAGAGATCGGACACATTGACTGGAATCAACCCGCGACAACGATCCATAATCTCGTCAGAGGCACTGCGATCTGGCCGGGCGCATATACCTTCTTTCGAAACAATCTCCGATTGAAGATTGTCAGTTGTCAACCGCTTTCGCAAACCATCGCTGTTCCAGCAGGGACGCTAAAAATAATTGAAAAACGGAAACTGCTCGTTGCAACAGCAGACGGAACACTTCAACTACTGAAAATTCAGCCCGCAACCAAAAAAATTATGGAAGTCTCCGATTTTATCAACGGCTACCAATTACAGACAGACGAACAACTTTTGACACCAACATCGCTATGAATAGTCTTAATAATACCCTATTTGCTGTCGTCAAGGTTTCACTCTACTTCCTAATTCTATTCGGTATAGCTGGCGTGCTAATTATTTTCGTCGTTATTCCGAAATGGGTCCGGACAGAAGAAGTGCTTGTCCCAAACATTACGGGCGAGACCTACTATAAAGCTGTCCGTATCCTTGATAAGGAAGGGCTTCGACCCGCAAAAGACATTCGGGAAGCGAGTAGCAATGCACCAAAAGGCGAAATCGTCGCTCAAGATCCTGTAGCGAACTTTAGAATCAAATCTTACCAACCTGTGACAATCACCGTCAGTATAGGCGCAGAGTTAGCACCCGTCCCTTCTGTTATCGGCAAATCACAGGGTGCCGCTGCTGAGACGCTTCGAGCCGCGGGCTTTCGTCCAAATCAGATCGCGGAAGTCCATTCTGAAACTTATATACAAGGGACAGTCATCGCGCAAACCCCGCCAGAGGGCGGCGGTCAACAACGCGGCAGTGCTGTTAACCTTTTAGTGAGTGTAGGACCCACACCACAATTCATGCAACTCCCAGATTTCCAAGGTCAACCTGCGGCTGATGTACTTGTTGCCTTAGAAGCAGCCGGACTAAATGTTGAGACCGAATATAGTTCGCACCCCAAAATTCCTGAAGGCGCAATTATTGCCCAAAAACCCCCAGGCAGCGTGATGGTCCGAACCGGAGACTTGATCCTCCTCGAAATTAGTGGGCAAGAATCGCCTGAAAACATCGGTCGATTGTTACCCTTTGCGCATTCTGTCAGCGAAGAAGGAACGCTGTCGCACCACGTCAAGATTGTCATCATTGATGACTCCGGACAACGTGTTGTCGTGGATCAACGTTACGCACCCGGTGAATTGATTGACCTTGAACGAAAAGGTGTTCGCGTCTTCGGAAAAACGCGGGTGATCGTCTATGAAAATCGTGAAAAACTACTACCTGAAACGGTTTATAAATAAAACCGGAGGAACATACACATTCATACGCCTAAAATTGCCCCCTCATTGCTCGCTGCTGACTTTAGTCGCCTTGGTGAAGAAGTCAAACAGATCGTTGATGCTGGCGCGGATATGCTACATTTTGATGTAATGGACGGTGAATTTGTACCAAACTTTGGTATCAGTCCACCATTTATTGCCGCTGTGCGTCACATCACCCAGATCCCGTTTGATGTCCACATTATGGTAACGCACCCACTCCGTTATATCAAGGCACTTGCTACAGCTGGCGCAAATTTCATCACATTTCATATCGAAAGCACTGATGAACCTAACGAAGTCATTTCAGCAATCAAAGCGCACGGGCTTAAACCCGGTTTGGCATTTTCACCGAAAACGCCGACTTCCGCAGTCATTCCCTATCTTTCAGACATTGATTTGGTCTTACCCATGAGCGTTGAACCCGGTTTCGGGGGGCAAGCCTTTCAACGCGGGACGCTCGCGAAAATAGCGGAATTGCAACAAATAACGCCAACATTAGAGAGACCCCTTGACATCTCGGTTGATGGCGGTGTGACCACGGAAATCGCACCGCTCGCAATCCGTCAAGGCGTGACAGTTCTCGTCGCAGGCACGGCTATCTTCCGCAGTCCGCAACCAGAAGCGGTCATTGAAAATCTTCGCACAGGTGTAACCTAAGATGGCACTTCAGAGATGCACACTTTCTATGTTCCACCTCCTCAGATTCACACCGATACTGCTACAATTACCGACTCGGAGCAACACCATCTCCGCAATGTCCTCCGACTCACACCCGGGGCAACTATCAGAATTATTGATGGACAAGGTAATGTCTATACCGCAGAAGTGCTTGATATAGGTACAAATCGGAGACCAAGCGAAGCCCGGATTCTTACCCATGAATTTCATGCAAGCGTACTGCCTGCACTTACGCTATTCCAAGGACTTCCCAAGAATGATAAAATGGAGTTGATTCTCCAGAAGGCAACCGAAATCGGTGTCACACAGATTATACCGATAGACTCAGAGCACGCTTTACAGAAACCGAGTCAAAGTCGATATGAACGATGGCACCGTGTTGTTACCTCTGCCACAAAGCAGTGTAAACGCACGTGGTTACCTAAACTCTGTGAGCCGCAGACATTTGAGGCATCTCTCACCCAACTCGACAAATTCTCACTTCGCCTAATTCTCAATCCACATCTTACACAGGAGTCGCGTCCAGGGCATATTAAGACAGTTTTGCGGGAGGTTTCACAACCGACATCTATCGCACTCTTTGTCGGACCCGAAGGCGGCTTTTCTGATCGAGAAGTCACTGCCGCGACCCAAAGCGGGTGCGTTCCCGTCACACTCGGCATGAACATTTTGCGAACAGAAACCGCCGCCATTGTGGCAATTGCCGTCACTGCTTATGAATACCAACTATAGATAAGAACTTACGCATTCTGTCTTAAAGTCCCCTGATAAGAGGGATTTAGGGGGTTAAAGAACGGAGATTAATACTTTTACTATTTGACTACTTTGCCAAACTTTTTACTGACAACTGACAACTATTAAAAAATTTATTGACAAACTTCCACGCTTTTTATAAAATGCCTGATTATGGATGCACAAAAATTAACCAAAACCCTCATCGGGTATAATACAGTAAGTCCGCTCAGCAACGTTGAAGTCATGGATTTTCTGACGGAAACCTTGGAAGCCATTGAGTGTGAGGTGGAACGGGTTGAATATAGAGATCCAGCAGGGGTGCTAAAGGTAAACCTCATCGGACGTAAGGGACCGGTGAACGGAGAACGTGGGTTGGCACTCCTCGGACACATAGATACTGTTCCGGCTATCGGTTGGTCGATGGATCCGTTTGAAGCACGGATTGCTGATGGAAAGATGTACGGTAGAGGCAGTTGTGATATGAAAGGCAGCGTCGCCTGCATGATTGAGGTGGCATCGCGTTATACAGCGTCAAAGTTGACGGCACCCCTTTACGTTGTCATCACGGCTGATGAAGAAGTGGGCTACCTCGGAGCAATCGCAGTTGCCGAAAAGTCGCAGATGTTCAAAAAACATGGCTTTCCAAAGTATGGGATCGTCGGTGAACCCACGGAACTTCATGTCGTGTATGGGCACAAAGGAACTGTCCGGTTTGCTGTCACGGCACACGGGCGGGCAGCGCATAGCAGTACAGGCGAAGGCGACAACGCAAATCTAAAACTAATTCCCTTTCTCGCAGAGATGCGGGACATTTATCATGAGTTGACAACCGATACCCAGTATTTCAACGATGAATTCACACCGCCCTTTACAGATTGGAATATTACTATCAGTGATGACGAGTGTGCTGCGAATATTACCTCTCCTTTAAGCGTCTGTAATATTAATTATCGTCCAATGCCTGGAGATGATGCACAGGTGTGGATAGACCGCGCACGCGACGCAGCTGAGAGACATGCGTTAACATTTGATCTCTATATTAATGCCCCGCCGGTACGCACACCACCCGATGCAGAGATTATTCAAGCAGCACTTAAAATCACTGGCGAAACTGAACCCCAAACCGTCGCCTATGGCACCGATGCTACCGTCTTTGCACAGCACATGGAGACCGTCATTATCGGACCGGGAAGCATCTTACAAGCGCATACCGTAGATGAGTGGATGACGTTGGATCAGTTCCCACAAGCCGTCTCAATCTTTAGTCAGTTTGTGGAGCGGTTTTGTGTGGCTTAGCTGTATCGAAAAAGACAGCATCCGGTTTCACCCATTCCGCTTCGCCATCTGCCCACACCTCGCGCTTCCAGATAGGTACAATCTGCTTGAGGCGATCCATCGCATATTTACACGCCTCAAATCCGTCTTTGCGATGGGGAGACGCGACGGCTACCGCCACACTCACCTCACCGATCTCTAACTTCCCAACGCGATGAACCATCGCAACGCGATCAATGCCCCATTTCTCCGAGATCTCTTGCGCAATTTCTGCCATCTTCTTCTCTGCCATCGGCGGATACGCTTCATATTCAAGGCATCGGACCGCTCTGCCATCGGTGTTGTTCCGAACGGTACCGAAGAAAAGAACCACCGCGCCAGCATCCGGCCCCTCCACTGCTTCGCGCACTTCTGCACCTGTGATGACTTCGGTGGTTATTTTAAACATCGAAACCTCCCGTTACAGGTGGAATCAGGGCAACCTCATCTCCCTCCGCGAGTTCGGTGTTTTCTGTCGCGTATTCCCAATTGACAGACATTTGCATCACTTCATAGAACTCAGCAATCTCGGGCCATTCTTCTTCAAGTCGTTTTAAAATCGTTTGCACGGTAGCACCTTCCGGAAGCTCCATCTCTTCTTCCGATCTATCTAACATTTCGTGGCATACGGCAAAGTATTTAACTGTAACATTCATAAAGATTCCTCTCCAACAGAATTTTAACGGTTAACGGTATCCTAACTGCCCTAAAAGTATAACACAAAATCTGTTATTCTGAAAACTGAAAACCGACAACCGATAACCAAAAACTAAAATTAAGTTGATTCTTATCCTAAATTCTGCTAAAATAAAAAAACGTGTGAATGGCATTCACCTATTCTGGACGGAACGCAGGAGGTAAACAATGAAACCGAAAGCGATTTATTATCTGATCATCATGCTGCTCGTCGCCAGTATGATGGCTTGTGGCGGGGATGACGTTGATGATTCTGAACCCGCAGAAACGAAGACACCGACGACTACAGCTTCGCAACCCGCAGAGCCAACAGGCGTTGTTGAAAGAAACATTGACTTTGAGGCTGAAGAACAGGCAATTCGCGACCTTTATGCCGTATATGCCACCGCCCACGGCGAAAAAGATGTGGATACTCTCGGAGACGTTTGGCTCAAAAAGGAATCAGACGACGTTTTTACCGCCTGGACCTTCTGGGCTGGCACTTTTGAGCGGAATAACGGATGGCAGGATGTAAACGATGCATGGGAGGGAATCTTCCGACTCCGCGCAGGAGCCGTGACAGTTGACATCACCTACATCGCTATTGATGCCAGAGGCAAAGAAGCCGTCTTACGGGGCGCATACAACTGGGGGAATCAACGCGGAAACCTGATCTCCGCACTTGAAAAGGACAGTAAGGACTGGAAAATCCGCGCCATTGACTATACCGGCGGAAACAACGGAAAGCAGGTCAAAGACCTAAATGAGCCTGCCTATACTTTCGGAGAGATTGAAGAAGAATAAGGCTAACTTGTAGAAGCGGTTTCTAACCCCGACCTTTTTAACGACCCGAACAAATGGACAAACTCATCCTCAAAGGCATACGATTCCATGGCCACCACGGCGTTCCTGAAGCGGAGCGACTGGTTGGTGGCCATTATGAAGTCGATGCAACTTTAGGGCACGCGCTTGCCAACGCAGGTCATACCGACGCACTCGCTGACACAGTCAATTACGCTGAAGTCATAGCACGCATCGTCGAAATCGGCACGCAGCAGTCGTTCCAACTCATCGAAGCACTTGCTGAGAAGATCGCATCCGTAATTTTAGAGCAATTCGCGGTGGATGAGGTACATCTCACCGTCAAAAAGTTAAAGCCTCCCATAGAGCAACCGATTGACTATTTCGCTGTTGAAATTTTCCGTAATGCATAAGTTCTCTACTCTTATTTCTCTCCTCTTGATAACAGCCACTATCGCGCACGCTGGAGGTGAAAAAGAGGTGCTATTTCCTGAACTCACCCCTGGACTGCAGCTCTACCGCTACAAGTGGGATGTCGAGACGTGTGTACTTTACGTCGCAGAGATGTCGCGCACGGAACCGACACTCCACTTTGAAGTCGCACTTGCAAAGGCGCAAGTTTTAGGGAAAGAGACCGTCCGTTCTATGGCGAACCGTCGCAATCAACGCGGAGATCGGCGGGTTCTCGTCGCAACTAACGGCGGTTTCGGTGTCCTCGGGGATATGCGCGGCTATGGTGGCGTATTAGAGAACTTACATATCCAAGACGGTGAATTGATTACACAGCCGACAGATACGGACGCATGCTTCGGTGTAACCAGCACCGGCGAATTCTTAAGTTCCCCCGTACAAATGGAAGCCAGCATTCAGATAGGCACACATACACTCCCGCTCGGATGCATCAATCAGCGTAGACTTGATGGGTGTCAGGTGACGCTTTACACGCCACGACTCGGTGAATCTACACGCACCAACCGCCGCCGAGGGATAGAGGCGATAATTAGTGGACTCTCACTTCCATTGACCGCCAATTATGTGCACCCTTATCGTGTGGAACAGGTTTCACGCGATGGGAACAGCGTCATCCCCAGAGACGGCGCAATCCTCTGGATGAATGCACGCCTGAAAGACCCAAGCGTGTCTCAGTTCAGTGCCGGTGCAAAGGGTACGCTCAAACTCACGCTCTCACCGCCCGAATGGAATCACGTCCAACATGCTATCGGCGGACGGCTCCGACTCCTCAAGGACAGTAAGATAAACGAGACGCTGGTGAAAATGCACAACGAAGAGAAACGGCATACCCCGGGTAAACGGACACCGATACTAAATCTCAGTCATGAACCCCGAACCGCGCTCGGTTACAATGCAGACAAACTTTTTCTCGTCGTCGCCGATGGACGGCAACCGAAGTATAGCACCGGTCTAACGCTCTACGAACTCGCCAGTATTCTCATTGAACTCGGCGCAACCGAAGCGATCAATCTTGACGGCGGCTCCTCCAGCACTTTTGTCGTTAATGATACCGTCATCAACAAACCTTCTGGACAGCAGGAGCGAGATGTTCTCAACGCTGTTTTTATCACAACTGATGTGCCGTAGACCGCGGTTCCTCTGTAGGAGCGAGCTGTGCTCGCGATAAGTTCTTCTGTAGGAGTGAACTCTGGTGGCGATAAGTTCTTCTGTAGGAGCGAGCTGAGCTCGCGACCAATAATTTTGGAGACGCATTTTGAAAAACTATTTTAATGTAGCGCACAAGGTTCTCATATTTCTATCACTCCTATTTTGTTACACCTCAGGAACCAACGCAGCAGAGCTCCCTAAACTCCTGAAGGCAACCCTACTTTCCGAAACCGCAATCCAGTTGCAATTTGACGGGCAATTGGAAGCCGAAACCGCAGAAGACTTAGCGAACTATCAAATTGCACCGGATGCCCAAGTCGAGTACGCACTACTGGATGACCGATTGAACCGCGTCCTGCTCCTCACATCACCATTAGAGATAGAAAAAACATACCGTCTCACGCTGACAAATATCCAAACAGGGATAGTGATAACCCTCCCGCCCGTAAACGAGATAACCTTCGGCACAGGCGACGCTGTTACCTTCTCCGGGGGGGTACAGGATACCACATTGCATGTCAATAAAGATCGAAAAACGCGAAACGACAACGCTGGTGCCGAACCGACGCTCTTATGTAATCCGACAGGAAGTGTCTTTTTCGTCGCCTTTGATCTGTTTGATGCATTTGAAGATATGGGAATCCGAGAACCGACACAGATCTTAGAAGCAACGATAACCCTGCATGTCGAGCAGTGTGAGACAGATGCACTGCAAACCGTCCTCTACCGCCGTGTCCTGCTCCCGTGGAAAGAAGGCAGAGGCACGTCAACGCGTGCGGAAGATAACGAACTCACCTACAACAGTGCATTGCATCGTAACCTCCCATGGAATAAGCGTCCCGCGCAAGCGATGCTATCAGGCATAGACGGCGATACCGAAAGCGATTACAACGGTTCCGAGGATGTCGCCCACCGCATTGACGGCACAAGCGAAATCCAAGGCGCAGGCAAACATTATACGATTAAAAGCGAACTCCTCACCGAAGCCGTCCGTTTTTGGGTAGCAAACCCAGACTACAACTACGGCTACCTCTTTGCTTTACAAGATGGCAACGTCCCTATCATATTCACCTCAAAAGAAGCAACTGACGAAACCCTCCGTCCAACCTTAACAATCCGCTACCAAACAGTAGATCAAAAGGAAACATCAGAAAACAGCAAATAAGGCAATTATATGAACGAATTTTTAAAATTACTACTCCCATGGCCAGCACGTGCCTTCAATCCGATTACAGACATTTTTGTTTACGGTATTCTTCCGACAAAGTCGATTAGACACACTAAAAATTCGTGAGGCAGAAGGAAACCTGACGGAAAAAGAACGCACGGAACTGGATGCTATCTTTGCAGAATTGGATGTAGAGGAAGCTGTAGCATTGAAACCGGCAATAGAAAAACATCAAGCGTTCATTAACAGTTTGCTTGACAAGGAGGCGGGATTTGAGACAACTATCGCGCAGTTACAAGTTATTGTCACCACCCAGAAACAACTTGTGGAGGATGCCCGCGCATACCTAATGCAGCTTCGCACAAAACGCGCCATCCTTGCAGATAAATATCAAGCACTTACTGGAGAGAAGCTCACCGGCAGACGTTGAAGTGGAATGCTGTATGGATGAACAAAGGCGAGAAAAGGTCCGCGAACGTTATAACGCCAGATGCGGATATTGTGGAGTCCACGAAACAGATACAAGGGCAACACTCACAATAGATCATCACTGCCCACTGGCGTATGGTGGAACCGAAAATGATGAAAATCTCGTTTATTGCTGTCCACGATGTAACCAACATAAAGGCGCATACTGGCATGAAATCCACGTACCTAATATTCGCTTACTTCATCCACTTGAGGATGAAGTAACACAACATATTTTTCAACAACAAGATGCTCAACTCCATGGACAGACACCTGAAGGTGTGTTTTATATTCAGCGGTTGCATTTGAATCGTCCGCAACTTGTTGCACATCGCCTTCAGAAGCGAGAGGTTCAAAGAAGACTTGATAAGATCAATGAACTTCGCGAGAGTCTCCGCGAGCTACGACAACAAATGGCTCTTGCATATTCAATTTTCCAAGAAACAATGGATGAAATTGAACGTGAAACCAAAACAATTGAAGAAGGTGAGATGATAGATTCTGAGTGAATAATTGAAGACTTTCTACACAGAGTTTTGTTTTTATACTTTCTCCCTCTTCTTTTTTATTTCTCTATCAAATATACTTTCTCAGATGCACCAAAGTCCGCCCCACCGCGCCCAGATTCTCCTCAATCAGTTGCCTCCCGACATCGCCTGCTATCGTCCGCGCATCCGCATCGCCTAACCATACCGTGATAGCACCTGCCAATTCCTGTGCAGTCCGAACCAATTTCGCGCCACCCCGATCCACGAGTAGCGATGCCTCGTGTGCATTCTGGATCGTCGGACCGAAGATAACAGGCTTCGCCATCGCAGCCGGTTCCATGACGTTGTGAACACTCCCCCGAAAACTCCCACCGACAAACGCAATATCTGCCAACCCATACAACTTCGCAAGAAGTCCCACGCTATCAACGACGATCACATCCACTGCCGACAAATCCACTTCAGGCGTGAGCTCAGAAAAACGGAGATGCTCCAATCGCTCGCGCATGAGGTGCCCGCGAATCTCCTTGATCCGTTCAGGTGTCGGTTCGTGCGGAACCAGAATTAGATGCGGATAGTCTTCCGGCGCGTTTTCCCGCAGCAACTGATACGCCGGCAATAACACCCGCTCATCCTCTGTGTAGGTGCTACCAGCGATGAGAATCGGACGTTTTAACGTTCTTTGTCCCGGAAAAAATTCAGCATCCGGTTCAACAGAGACCGCCCGTCGGTAAACCTGCTCATAGCGCGTATCTCCGGTAACAACAATCTCGTGTTCCGATGAACAGAGCTCTTGAAAACGCGCCGCATCCGCTTCTGAAATCGCACAATGCACGCGAATGTATTGATGTACACTCCGAAAAAACGGTTTCGCAAAACCGGATAACCGTTTCGATTCGGCATGCAACGTACCAGCGACCACGATAATCGGGATACAGTGCTTGGAGGCTTTCCAAACGAGATTGGGCCAGATGTCGAATTTGGAGAAAACTATTACCGAGGGTTCAATCAGTCGTATCAAGCGTTCCGCGTTCCGCGGTGTGTCTAAAGGGAGATAAACAGCAGCGTCAGCGTAGGCGTAAGATTGTGCATTTGGGGCAACGGAGGGTGAGAAGAATGTTAAGACAATTCGGGTCTCAGCATAAATCGCTTCGATGAGCGGTTTCGCCTGCTCAAATTCGCCGACAGAGGTAAAATGGAACCACGCTGTTTTCTCTAAATCTCTCGCGCGCTGGAGTTGCTCAGCCAGTGCCGTGAATACCCATTTCCGTCCTTTAATCCCCTCTCGAATTTTAGGATTGCAGCAGCCAGCGCAGTGAAAACCGACGAACATCGCTGGCACTGCGAAGGCGTTATAGGCAAGTTTCCAAAACATAACGAAACGAACCGTAAGGAGACAGGAGAATTAAAAAATGGAAGGGCAGAAGGGAACGGCAATCCCGAATCTTCCAACCTTCCATTTCAAGCGCAACAATTTACAGTACGTCTAAGATTTTCTTTTTCAGTGCATCTTTGGGCATCGCTCCGACAATCTGTCCCGCAACTTTTCCGTCTTTAAACACCAGCAGGGTCGGGATGCTCCGAACATTATACTGCATCGCGGTTTGGCGGTTGTCGTCAACATTGACTTTCCCAACTTTGAAGGTCTCTGAATTTTCCAATGCAAGTTCTTCCAAGATAGGTGCAATCATTTTGCACGGACCGCACCACTCCGCCCAAAAGTCAACAACAATGGGGGTATCCGATGTAAGCACCATTCCTTCAAACGTATCGTCACTAATTTCAAACGTATTCGCAGCCATGATAGCTCCTTTTTGCTTAGAGTAGACAATCTGTCTCTTTAATAATATTATATTTCAGCAAGCTCCCTTATGAGTGCATCAAGACATTAATATAATACCCTATTTTCAGAAAAATTGCCAATCAATTTTTCTGCAGCATCAAGACAATATTTTCCGAAGTTTTTTCGCTTGATAAAAAATGTGAAATATGATATATTGACGGAAATTGAGAAATAACCAATTCGCCAACCAACGCGATAACCTTAATCTGAACTTACAATTGAAGGAGGCACTGCATGCCTGATAAAGAAAAAAAGCAGGGCACGAGCATCTCGCGCCGGAGCTTCTTAAAGGGTGTAGGCACCGGCACCGTTGCTGCAACCGTCGCCCCAAGCGTCTTAATCGGTGGCGAGAAAGCCGCTGATGCCCAAGAGGGAGACGCTGTTGCCAGTGCAACAATTCAACTCAATATCAACGGGAAACCCTATCAAGTTGAAGTTGAAGCCCGCACAACCCTCTTGACCGTTTTACGCGACGGAATTGATACGAGCGGGAACAATGTTGACTTAACCGGTGCCAAACTCATTTGTGACCGGGGTGAATGTGGCGGTTGTACCGTCATGGTAGACGGGAGCCTTGTCTACGCTTGCATGATGCTTGCAATGGATGCACAGGACAAGCAGATAACGACTGTTGAGGGCTTAGCAGACGGTGACGACCTGCATCCTGTCCAAGAAGCATTCATCCAGCACGACGCGCTGATGTGTGGATTCTGCACACCCGGTTTCGTCGTCTCATCCGCAGCACTGTTGAGTGAAAACACAAAACCGACGCTTGAAGAAATTAAAGTCGGTTTGTCCGGCAACACATGTCGCTGTGGCACCTATCCGTTCATCTTTGATGCTGTCAAGGCTGCATCAAAGAAAATGTGAGTCCTATTGCTCGACTTGAACTTTATGCGCCAATATCTGAGTATCATCAACTCAGTTGAAATTGATCCAAAACCCTATTTTGACAGGGCCCCTACCGGTTACTGGGAAGGGGCGGAAAAATCGGCGCGAAAACCCAATCGCAAAAAAAATAGGAGGAGAACGCATGGCATCATGGGGAGAAGCAAGTGAATCTCGACTCATCGGCAAACGCATACCCCGTTTGTCAGGTAGAGACAAAGTCACTGGAAAAGCGAAGTATACTTTTGATATCAATCGACCCGGCATGCTTTATGGACGTATCTTACGTTCTGAAATCGCACACGCCAACGTTGTAGGGGTAGACCTCAGCGAAGCCGAAGCATTGCCCGGCGTCAAAGCCGTTATACAGATTGTTGAAGTTGGAAATAAAATTCGGTACCAAGGTCAAGAAATCGCCGCAGTCGCAGCAGAAACGGACGACATCGCTAAAGACGCAATTCGACTCATTCATGTCGACTTGGAAGAACTACCGCATGTCGTCACAGAAGCAGACGCGATGGCAGAAGACGCGCCGCAAATCCGAGACGATTGGGCAGGGAATCAGAGCAATCCTAACGTCAGAGAAGAAGGCGACCTTGAGGGCGGATTTGCCCAAGCTGCCGTTGAGGTAGAGGCTACCTATCACGCACCTGTTCAGACACACGTCTGTTTGGAAACACACGGGAATGTTGCTGAGTGGGAAGATGAACAGAATCTAACCGTTTGGGCATCTACACAAGGCGTTTTTGGGGTCCGTAACGATTTAGCAGGCTCTTTTAACCTACCTGCAAACCAGGTCCGAGTCATCACAGAGCACATGGGCGGCGGTTTCGGTAGCAAATTCGGACCCGGTGTAGAAGGACGCAGAGTCGCTGAATTAGCACGTATCACTGGCAGACCCGTCAAGTTGATGCTCACTCGGAAAGCCGAGCACCTCGTCGCTGGTAACCGTCCGTCGATGACACAGCATGTACGCGCTGGTGCAACGGGCGACGGACGGCTCATCGCTTACGATATGAAGGGGCACGGCACAGGCGGTATCTCAAGCGGTGCCGGTTTCCAAGCACCTTACGTCTATGATGTACCAAACCTGCGGACTGAAAGGGTGAACGTCGCTGTCAACGTCGGTAACCAACGCGCGATGCGGGCACCTGGACATCCACAAGGCGCGTTTGCTATGGATTCCTTGATGGATGAACTCGCAGAGAAACTCGGAATGAATCCATTGGAATTCCGTCGTATCAACGATCCAAGTGAAGTACGACAAGCGCAATATACCCTCGGCGCACAAGAGATCGGGTGGCACCGCCGTAACAGCGTCCCAGGCGCTGGTACAGGCGTGAAAAAACGCGGTATGGGTGTTGGGAGTGGTCAATGGGGCGGCGGCGGCGGACGCGGCACGCAAGCACGCGTCACCATCAATTCGGATGGCACCGTCGAAGCGGTCACTGGAACACAGGACATCGGCACCGGTATCCGAACCGCGATCGCTATTATTGTTGCTGAGGAATTCGGACTTGCACCGACCGATATTATGGTAACGGTGGGCGATAGTGGACCAGGGCTGCCCTCTGGTGGTAGTGGTGGTAGTCAGACAACGGCATCTGTCGCACCGGTTATCAAAACCGCTGCAGCGGCAGCAAAGCAGAAATTGTTTGAGCGTATCGCACCACAGTTGAATGCACCTGTCGGAGACCTACGCGTCGGCAACCGCACGATTTACGTCGTTTCTGATAGAACGAAGACGATTAAGTGGGAACTCGCAACCGGACAACTCGGTATGGACAGCATCAGCGAAGGTGGAGAGTGGGATGAAGAACTCCGTCAAGGCGGGGTCGCAGGCACACAGTTCGCTGAAGTTGAAGTTGATACCGAAATAGGTGAAGTCAGAGTTATCAAAATTGTCGCCGTTCAAGATTGCGGATTGGCAATTAACCGTTTGACAACAGAGAGCCAAATTAATGGCGGGGTTATCATGGGCTTGGGACAAGCACTCCTTGAAGAACGTTTGATGGACGCACTGACCGGCCGAATGCTCAACGCAAACCTTGAGGATTACAAAGTCCCCGGAACTTTTGAGATTCCTGAGATTAAATCCATCGTTTTCGATACGCATCGAAAGGTTACTGGGATCGGTGAACCACCATGTATTCCAACACCGGGTGCTATCGCGAACGCCGTTTATAACGCCATTGGCGTACGGGTTCGGGAATTGCCTATCACACCCGATAAGATTCTCACCGCGCTTGCCGAGAAGAAGGCATAAGGAAGAAAGACGTTTTTCACAACATCAAAAACCTAAGCTTGTAATGAAATGGAAGGGTTTTTGTTTGGGTGTCTTTTCAACTTTACGGAAAGGCACTTCATTCATTCAACTCACCTAACCGAACCGCAAGGAAAATTAGAAAGATGGAAAAATTTAGTTACGTCAACGCCACCAGTCTCGAACAGGTCACCGCACTACTCAGCGACAGTGGATGGGGCGAAGTGATGCTTATCGCCGGCGGTACGGATCTGCTCGCTGAGCTTAAGGAATACGTGGAGACCCCAAAGACACTCATTAACCTCAAAACGTTGCCCGGAATGGATGCCATTGAAGCAGACGCATCGGGATTAAAAATCGGCGCGTTAGCTACCGTTGCAGACATTGCCAGACACCCAACGATCCAGCAGCATTATACCGTTTTGGCACAAGCCGCGGGGTCCGTGGCAACACCTCAGATTCGGAACGTCGGAACCCTCGGTGGAAATCTCTGTCAACGTCCACGATGCTGGTATTATCGCGATGAGAACACCCATTGTCTAAAAAAAGGTGGAGACATCTGTTATGCAGTTGATGGTTTGAGCAAATATCACGCAATCCTCGGCGGGGACCCTGTTTACATTGTGCATCCTTCGGACCTCGCACCCGCACTTATCGCCCTGGGCGCATCGCTGAAAATCGTTGGACCCGAAGGTGAGAAAACGATGTCGCTTGAGGAATTCTTTACCTTACCCGCAGCGAATCCGTTCCGTGAAAACGTGCTTGAACCCAATGAAATCGTCGTTGAAGTCCAGGTACCCCCGGCTAAACCTAATAGCAAGAGTTTCTATCTCAAAGCACGCGAGAAAGGTGCCCCCGACTTCGCATTAGCAAGTGTGGCAGCGGTCTTTGAGATGGACGGAAAAACCTGTAAATCTGCCAGTGTCGTTCTTGGAGGTGTCGCACCTGCCCCGTGGCGTTCTAAGGAAGCAGAAGCCGCACTTACCGGGAAGATGGTTGATGACACGGTCAGTAAACAGGCAGGCGCGGATGCTGTCAAGGACGCGCAACCTTTGAACGACAACGCCTATAAGGTAACACTAACACAGAACCTCATCAGCCGCGCCGCTATGATGGCCACAAGCTAAAGAAAGGAGCATCAATATGTTAGACGGAAAAGCTCTTCCGATCTTTAATCGTCCGATCTGCCAGAACCTCCGGACGAAGGCAATTTACATTCCGGGCGGCAATTTGCAGAACCTTGTTGAAAACAACCCCGGTTCACACTATTGGTGCAACTGCACCATGCAAGTCGTCGGACCCGACGATCAGTTCGTCTCACCAGACGCTTGCAAGCAGTCGCGTAAATGCTTTGATCCCGTTGGCGGAAAGCCGGTAGTGTAAAGGGTTATCAGTTATCAGTTGTCAGTTATCGGAAAGTTTTAAATGCCTTGCAGTGAGAGTAAAGTGTGCTAAAGTGTTTCGCTTGGGTGTTTCCTCAAAATGGTCAACAACTTTAGTACACTTCGCAACTTTAGATACACTTGTAAACTTCCTGACTGCTGATGGAAGCCTCTTAACTGACAACCGACAACTGACAACTACAAAAAATGTTTCTAAAGTCGTTGATCCAGTGGATACATGTCGGATCCGTCGTCCTAATGATAGGAGGTTTCTTTTTCTTTCGCATCGTTTTTCTCCCTATTGCTAACCGGACCGCTAATCCCGCAGCGTTGATCTCATCAGCACTGCGACGTTTCAGTGGTATTGTTTGGACAACCTTATTAACGATCCTCATATCCGGGTTGTATAACTTTATTACCTTTTTTCGTGGCGCACGTGCCGATGCCGCTATTGATCCCGTGGTTTCAGATTACTCACTCTATATCTTCGTCTTAGGTATCAAACTCTTCATCGTCTTTCTGATATTTACGTTAGCAATTGCCTTGACATTTCCATATCCGGTGTTTAGTGTGTATCAAAAGAAACCCGCACCGTGGCTCAACCTCACAGTAATCTTAGGATTGATAGTTATCTTTTTATCCGCGTATTTACGCCGATTGGGTTGAACAGTAACCCATAAAAATCCATAGATATAAGATTGGAGGAAAAAATGGCAGTTTTGAGTTCCGAAGATCGCGCTTTTTGGGAAAAACACGGTTATGTCGTTATCCACGACGCAGCACCGCCTGAATTAATACAGAACGCAGCACAGGCTGTTTGGGATTTCCTTGAAATGGATGCCGACGATCCTGAGAGTTGGTACGCCGACCCGTCACGTAAGGGCATCATGGTAGAAATCTACCAGCATCCATCCTTGTGGGCAACTCGCCAATACCCGCGCATTCACCAGGCTTTCGCCGAAATTTGGGACAATGAAAAGTTATGGGTAAGTTTCGATCGCGCCAGCATGAGTCCACCCAATGTCCCCGGTAAATTTGAACGCACAAACTTAGGACTCCACTGGGACATGGCCGTGGAGGTACCCGTCCGATTCCATGTACAAGGTGTTCTTTATCTCACCGATACCGCAGCCAACCAAGGCGCATTTACCTGTGTACCAGGGTTCCATAATAAGATTGATGAATGGATAAAAAACCTCCCACCCCATGCGGATCCAAGACATCAGGATTTAGAAGCACTCGGCACAATGCCTGTCCCCGGTAAAGCGGGAGACCTTGTTATTTGGCACAGTGCATTGCCACACAGTGCCGGCATTAACACTGCCGATAAACCGCGTGTCGTTCAATACATTACCATGACACCGACAGGTGAGGCGAACCCTGAAGCACGCGAGCGACGCATCAACGCTTGGAAAGAACGCATGGCAGGTTTTGGCGGTGAACGTGCAGAAAAGGAACATGAAGCAGGCGAAACCGCATACCTCACCCAACTTGGCAAAAAGCTGCTCGGACTGGAAACGTGGGGATGAACCCGCAACTCAACCGATTTATCCGGGGATATCTCCGATGGTGCCCAATCACTGATGGAAAAAGACTGCTCTTGAATCTAACCAGAGATTGGATTACACCCGAAAATCCGATCGCTACCTTTGAAACCAAGTATCAATTCCGACTGAAAGCCAACTTGGTGAACCCAGAGCATCAATATCTCTATTTTTACGGCACACATGATGAAAGATATATCGTTACCAAACTCCTGAAGATCATCAAACCGGGGGACATCTGTTGGGACATCGGGGCGAACATCGGATTCTATACTTGCCTGCTCGCTTCACTGGTTGAGGACAACGGGGCAGTCATAGCGTTTGAACCAGCGTCGCGCACCTGCGGTTACCTCCATGAAAATGTCTCTCTAAACCAATTCACAAACGTTACTGTAGTTAACAAAGGTCTCGGCGACAGACAGGAGCACCGACACCTCCACTATTCCGAAGCAGGGCTTGCCGAGGGGACGGCTTCCTTAAAGTATGCTAACGGACGCACCGCATCCGAACGCGTAACGCTCGACACAATTGACAACCTTTTTCGCGAACTATCGACTCCGAATTTTGTCAAAATTGATGTAGAGGGGTATCAGTTAGAGGTCCTACGAGGTGGCGAACACTTCTTAAAGGCGCACGCACCCCTTCTAATGGCTGAACTTAAAGATGTCGGCGAAACAAACCGCGACATTTTCGTAGAGATTGAAGATTACGTTACAGATTTAGGGTATCAGTTATATGAAATCAGGAAACATTCTATCCAGCGATGTAAAAAGCTCTCTGACACAACTCAGAGAAATTTTTTTCTTGTCAAAGAGCATTCTCGTGCCTTTTCCAGAATTTTACCGTGGTTGCGGTAAGCGAAGCATTTTCTATGAATCGCGGTAACGTTTGCGGATAGCACTCGCAAGGTTGCGCAGAACGCTTCTAAGGCACGGATAAATCAGACAAAAGCAAGGATGAGGTATAACATCTGTGGTATAACCCGCAAGTTGCGCTAAGTGCGATAAAGTAAACTATTCCCCTCTAAACCGTCCCAATACTGGATACGCTGGATCATTATACCCTTTCCCCGTATGTTCGCCAGGTGGCACGCGTTGGTCAATAGCCGTTTCATCGCCTTCCGTGAGCGTACAATCTAAGCACCCCAAGTTATCCTCAAGTTGTTCCATCGTACGCGGTCCAATGATAAGAGAGGTAATCGTCGGATTCGCCAGCACCCACGCCAATGAAAATTGCGTCAACGTTTTGCCGTGTGCGTCCGCCAGCGGTTTCAGTTGTTGTGCGACTTCATAGCTCTCTTCACGGAGTTCAGTCTGTAAAATCCGTCTATCTTTTCGCGCCGCTCTTGAACCCTTAGGCGGTGCTTCACCGGTCAAATACTTACCTGACAATACACCGCGCGCCAGCGGACTATACGGCACAACGCCTACGCCATACTTCTCACAGAACGGCAGTAACTCTACTTCAGAATCCCGATTCACGATGTTATATAGCGGTTGGACGCATACGAACTCCTCCAGTCCATATTTCTCGCTCGTCCAGAGTGCCTCACAAACGCGCCACGCTTCAAAATTGGAACACGCGATGTAACGCACTTTTCCTTGTCTCACGCAATCGTCCAAAGCCCGGAGCGACTCCACAATTCGCGTAGATGCGTCCCAGCGATGCAAATAATAAACATCAATATGATCTGTACCGAGACGTTTCAGGCTCGCTTCGACGGCTGACATGATATGAAATCGGTGTGAACCGGCAGCGTTCACATCCTCCCCCATTGACCCATGTACTTTCGTAGCGATGACCCATTTCTCTCGGTTTTCACGAACTGCTTTCGCAATAACCCGTTCAGATTCCCCATCGTTATAGACGTTCGCAGTGTCCATAAAATTGATGCCCGCGTCCAACGCCTTGTGGATAATCCGAATCGAATCCTTTTCATTCGTCGGGCCTCCAAACATCATCGTACCGAGACAAAGCGGTGAAACTTTTACACCCGCGCGTCCAAGTGTCCTATAGTCCATATTGTTCTCCTTTTAATGGCTGGCTGCTATCAGAAGAATAGTTATCAGTTTTCAGTTACAAGACTCCTCTTAACTGAAAACTGAAAGATTTTTTTCGGAGAAAAAAATCGTATTCTCGCTGCGAAGCAAACTGATAACCACTCACGCCATCCGTATCCCACCGTTGACATCCAGCGTCGCACCCGTCACATACTGTCCCGCTTCCGAGGCGAGAAACAGAATAGCACTCGCAATCTCCGAGGCATCGGCAACGCGCCCTAACGGAATCTGATCTGTCATGTCCGGATGATTTTTCGCCATTTCCGTTGCCGCTACACCCGGGGCAATAGAATTAACCGTAATGCCGTACTCGCCAAGCACACGTGCCAAAGATTTCGTCAGACACATCACACCCGCTTTTGATGCTGAATACGGTGCGGATGCGACCAATCCACCAACTTGTCCTGCCAACGAGCCGAGGTTGATAATCCGTCCAGACTTTTGTGCCTTCATCGTTTCCATCACCGCCTGAGAACAGAGGAACGGCCCTTTCAAATTCACAGCCATCATCCGATCCCATTCGGCCTCGGTGCATGCGTCTATACGGGTATAACTGAAAATACCAGCGTTGTTGACCAAAATATCAATCCGTCCAAACCTGTCAAGTGTCTCCTGAACCATCTTACGCACAGAGTCGCCATCCGCTACATCCGTCTCAATGACTAAGCATTGTCTACCGAGATCTCTTATTTCTCCTGAAGCTGCTTCTGCGTTTGCTATATTAACTTCAGGGATAACGATGTCCGCGCCCTCTCTTGCAAAGGCAAGACATGTCGCTCTCCCGATACCCCCGCCACCCCCTGTAACAATCGCAATCTGTCCCTCTAAACGCATCTATGTTTCCCCTTTAAGCATGTAGGAGCGAGCTCCGCTCGCGATACCAAAACCTTACCTATAGGAACGAGCTCCGCTCGCGATACAATGCAATACAGAATTATATCTTGCAAAATTGCAATAAATGTAGTAACATACTCTTATTATTACACGAAGTTTGGAAAAAGTCAACACGGTCATAGGTATCCACACGCTAAAGCGTGGGGCTTGTGCTTCTTCGCAACTGCGGTTTTCTCTGAGAGTCCACCGTCTTACTGTCGCTCCACTTTAGGCAGCCAAGCCTGCCTGAAGGAAATTGGAGGGAACAAATGAACTTACTTTTGTCAAGATATAATTCTTTTGTTAAGGCTATATCCAACCAACCGTATTATCGTATCTTCGCGGCACCGAATGAAAGACGTGTACGCCGCTTTTGGATTAAATGCCCGAGCAATTCCTGCGTTTGATGAAAACGGAAATTTTATTTTACAATAATCGGATGGAGTAGTGCTGGAAGTCCTGCTCAACTCAACCTACGGGGTGCGCTATTTCCTATTATCCACATCACCATTTTGTTTGAAGGGAATTGAATTATGGAAAGAAGAATGTTTTTGTGTTGGCTTAAGACCGTTCTGGTCTTAGTTTTCGTTTGTAGTTTCGCATTTACAGCGGCAGCCCAGAATTATTATCCGGCAGATGTCGGCAATACCTGGGTTTTAGAAGACGCAGATGTTGAAGAACGACGTACCTATAGCCTTGAGGGCCCCGAAACTATTAGCGGTACCGAGGTTATAACCTTGAAGATTGAGATAGAGGAGCTCAGCACTGGCGAACTTGTTGACACTGACAAATATTTCTTGACCGTCGGCACCGAGGCTATTAAACTCCACAGAACGGTTTTCGAGGAGGCTGCCATCGGCGGCACCGTGACAGCGGATTTTCCAACGCCTGCGACCTTTTTTCCGCTACACTTAGCATTGGGCGATAAGTGGCAGATAGTGGCGGATGCCGAAGTTAAGCTAAACCTTGGACTGGAAATAGGTGGAAAAAGTACCACCCATTTGGAAGTTGTCGGATTTGAAGACCTTGAGACACCTGCCGGCACGTTTCATAACTGTGCGAAGGTTGAATTAGCGTTGACATTCTCTGCTGGCTTCATAAATGTTGAGTCGACGACTTATCAATGGTTAGCACCGGATGTGGGGCCCGTCCAATATCAAGATAGCGACGGGCTGATCTTCAAATTGGTAAATACCAATCTGCCAACTGAACCGGACCCGCATGACGTGAACGCTGATCGAGCTGTGGATATCTTGGACCTCACCTTTGTCGCTGCGCGTTTGGGTGAAATGGATGCCGAAGCAGATGTGACGGGCGATGGGATCGTTAACATTTTGGATTTAGTCCGCATCGCGCAGAATTTCGGCAATTAAGCGTTATGCGTCAGAGCTATCTTGGTGTTCATCAAAAGGGTTCTACTGCAAATTATTTGTAACCTTGAAACCAATTGTAGTGTTACAATTGCTACGGGTAAATATTGTAAAATCTATTCACTATCGCTCAGGATCTGAGTAAAATCAACATGGTAAGCTGGAAGGTCGTATTAGCTGTAATTAGCGTTGCTATTCTGGTGATGGCGATCGGAATGTGGTTCGGATATCGATACGCTTCGGAACAGGAAGATATCCCGCCAGAAGGACATTATACACCTTCTGATACCACCTTATCGCGCCACAATCCGCCACTCGTGCTTACATCGATGCCAGCGGAAATCCCGCTCGGATAATTTATATCTTTTAAAAAAGGAGTTCTAATTATGAAAACTACCAAACTTATGTCATGGCTGAAGCCGTTTTTAGTATTGAGCATTATCTGTGGTTTCGCACTTACAGCGACAGCACAAAATTATTATCCCCTTGAAGTCGGGAATACCTGGGTTCTGAAGAGTACCGATGGGGCTGAGACACTCACCTATTCTATTACAGGTCCCGAGGTTATCAACGGACAAGAACTTAAGATCTTGAACATCGTTACCAGTCTTGCAGGCGATCCCACCGGCGAGCCAACTGATCGTGACAAATATTTTGTCACGCTGAATGACGAAGGGATTCTACTGCATCAGACTATCACAGACGAAGGCGCGTTTGGCATCGCAGAAGCGACTTTTGATCCACCGACAATTTTTTTCCCAACCGCATTACCCGTCGGGCATCAGTGGGAAGTTGTGACAGAGACTGTGCTGGATATCGTCGGTCCGGTAACCAGCACCAGCACCATAGAAGTTGAGGCGATTGAGGCCGTAGAAACACCAGCCGGAATATTTCAAAACTGCGTTAAGTTGGACATTAAGCGTGTAGTCGATACGGCTGCCATAGCAGTGCGTTATCATTTTCGCCAATGGTTGGCACCTGACGTAGGACCTATCAAATTTCAGAATGTTCGACAAGATGTTACGTATGAATTGCAGAACTACGACTTAATTGAACCCACTCCTGAGGATATGCAACCCGCTGAAGAAACTACCGAAGAGGTAACCGAGGAAACCACTGAAGAAGTAACTGAGGAAACTGCTGAAGAGGGTACCGAGGGTGAAGTGCCTGCAGAACCAACGGTTCAAGAACCGATGATGCCAAAAGAATACGGTTTTGAGCTCACGCTGGAACCCGGTTTAAACATGATTGCTCTGCCATTGATGCCGGAAGAGCCTTATACTGCAAAATCATTAGCAGCAATGTTAGAGGCAACTCTTGTTATTCGATTGGATGTCCCAACCCAGCGTTTTATTGCTTACACCACGGTTGATGAGGGCACTGGATTTAGCATTGATGGCGGCAAAGGTTATATTGTCAATACGCCAACCGGGGGTATGGTAAAGTTCACCGGTACGGCGTGGGATAACCAACCTGAAGCCGCTGATGACGCGCCTGCTGCACCCACGCTTTCCACCCATAAAAACACCTGGGCGTTCGTTGTCACCAGTAACATTCGCGACATGGAGACGGGCATCGGGTACACCCTCGTCGCAAAAAATATCCGAACCGGTACCATCGCTACCGAGACTATCACAAGCGATGTGAAACGTTCATCTGCTGTCTGGGCAGACTTCATCAGCCGCAAGAGCATTGTTGAAGCAGGCGATAAACTCGAAATCGCACTTTACGACGAACGCGGGAATATCGTCTCCGGCCCCTTCCAGCGCACCGTTTCAACCGATGACATCCGAAACGCATTCCTCAGTCTGCAACTGACTGTCGGCGACCTGCGACCCAAGGATACCGTTTTGGCGCAGAACTTCCCGAACCCGTTTAACCCCGAAACGTGGATTCCCTATCAGTTGAGTAAATCGGCTGAAGTCTCAATCCATATTCACAATGTTGCGGGGCACCTAATTCGCACGTTAGATTTGGGGCTGAAGCCGACAGGCGCGTACATGACACCATCGACTGCAGCCTATTGGGATGGTAAAAACTCGGTTGGCGAGCGTGTTTCAAGTGGTATCTACTTCTATACCCTCCAGACCGCAGATTTTGCTGCAACCCGACGGATGGTTATCCTCAAGTAGGAGACGCGAACCTCAACACGATTTCATTAAACGCCTTGATGCCACCATCAAGGCGTTTTTTTAGCACACTGTAGGCGTACGTTGCGACCGCGCCTCACTTAAGAAAAGGAGAATCAAGTGACTATAAATACTGTATTGCTCACGGTGATACTCTGTACGCTCGCTAACGCAGCAGCTGCCCAGAACTATTATCCCACAGATATTGGGAATACTTGGGTCTTGGAAAGCACAGATGGGGCTGAACGTATCACTTACACGCTTGAGACACCTGAAGAAGAGCGCAGTGACGAACAGTTTCGTACCCTTAAAATTATAACAGAGGTATTAGGGACAAGCTCGATTAATACAAACACTTTCCTTATTGAGGTCGATGAAGAAGGGATAAAACTCCATAAAGTTGTCGCAGAACTCGGTGATGTGTTCGGTATATCGCGTATAGAATTCTCACCGCCTGCTGTCTTTTTTCCACCAACACTTCCAGTTGGAGAAGTATGGGAGATGATCGGAGAGACAGAGGTATACCTGGCGGGGCCCGTTACAGTCTCCAGTATTAATAAAGTTATTGCCATAGAAGACGTGGTTACACCAGCCGGCACGTTTCAGAACTGCCTGAAAATTCGGATAGACACAAAAACCACCACTGCGTCCGGATTCAGTCGTTCTACTTCTTACCAGTGGCTCGCACCCGATTTTGGACCTATTAAATTTGAAACAGGTCAGGATATCATCTTTGAACTCATCAGTTTCGATCTGGTCACAGCCGCAAAGCCTTATGACGTGAATGAAGATGGGGTCGTCAATATCTTGGACCTCACCTTCGTTGCTGCTCGCTTGGGGCAAAATGATCCGAAAGCCGATGTAAATGGCGATGCCACCGTTAATATTCTTGATTTAGTACTCGTTGCCCAGAATTTTGGGAATTAGGGTGAGTTAGTTACAATATTCGCTTTTGTGTTTCGTGTGCCGGAAGCGTTTCCGCGTGCCACACGGATGCTTCGCTGGTGCTTCGGAACCGCCACGAAAAGGTAAGCGACGCGTCACCGCCATTATAGAACACTGCTTCCGCATGCCCTTCCTGGCTACCTAAAATAGGGCGTACCAAAGAGAGAAGCGTCGGCGCCGGGTGGTTGTTTCCGTCGTTTTGTTTGATCTCCAGAAGTTGTTTGACTTCGCTCTGTACCTCACGCGTCCCCAGAAGCAAGGGACCATAGCACGCCGTGACCGCACCTTGTCCCCAATTCCTACCATGTCCTGCTGCAACCGAACAGACCGCACCTCCCATATCCGCATGTTCCCGTCCACCGCGCAACACGCGCCGCGCCATACCCAAACGCGTCGCAGCACTTCGTAACGCACGCACCGCATAGACAATCTCGCCTGTTACCTGATACGCAAGCGTCAACGTTGCCGTTGACGGTTCCTGAATCGGTCTCACAGAGCCATCGTCTGACCATTCCCCCCAATACGCCATATCTGCCCGTTTCCCAACACCCGGTTCCCGACGACGTATCTCTTGCGGAAAAACCAACGCCAATAGTTCTGGTGGCTCATCAGGCAAATCTGCTAACCCCGATCGGATCGCTGCGTCAAATCCAGTATCCTCGAATGTCCAACGGTAATAACTCAACGCGGCCGCTGCCGGGTCGTTAAATGGATCGCTTAGTGATGTTACGAGTGGTTCTACAATCCGTCTTGCCGCCGTTTTAAATATCTCCTCCCCAGAGAGCAGATAAAGGTCTCCCAACGCGTAGATAGCACCCGAAGCCAATAGCACTTCAATACCAACAAGTGGGTCACCTACGATGTGATGCGTACTTGCCACGAGCCGCTGTAAATTCTTCGCGTTGACCGCAGCTTCATCAAGTCCCTCACCATCAAGGGTCCAGATCAACGGCATCGGGTCAGGTGCCGCAATCAGCCGTTCCGCACGCTTTCTTCCATACCGCAACGCCCACGTCAAGTAGCGTTCTTCACCCGTCACACGATACGCCGCAATCGCAATATGGATAAATCGGAAATGTTCCGCCATTTCATACGCGTTCTTTTCATCGTTCGTCACGTCTCGGCTACCGATGTTGTACCCAATAAACGTATCTTGATCGTAATCGTACCACGGCGGGATCTCTGGCACCCAATTACCGATGTGTTCTGCGGCATCTGTCAGCAAGTTGACAGCTTCCGTGTCTTCAGGCACCAACCCGATATAACGCGGCAGAAAAAGCAGAAACGGTTCCGGTCCGTGGTGTGCCTCAGCCTTCGGTTCGTAGCCGTGAAGACAATCGCGTTTCACCCAACCGAGCAGTGCAGCCTTCAGCATATCGAAATGCTGCAGGATAGTCGCATCGCCTGTGATAAGATAGTGTGGAAACCACGCGAGCGCGTAGTTCGCTTCATCTTCGCCACCATCGTTCGGACCCGGCGGATCCAACAGCATGCTCTGCTTCAGCCATCGTCCCATCTCATTTCTAAGCGTCGTGTATCCGGTATAGCACTCATGGATAGTTTTGTCCATCAATCTCTCCTATAGTAACCCAAGTTGCTACTAACAAGCTTTGAAGATTCAAGGTGATTTTTCACACACTTTCCTCACCCCGTAGGGGTGCTATGTCTATAGAAAAAGCATATTTAAGGGACCGCACTCCGTAGGAGTGCTATGTAGATAAATAGGTGGTGACTTGCGTTATAGTAGCGATTTCACAAATTCGATGCTCTGTTTCGCGATCGTCTTCGGATCCGGTTTGAAATCAAAAACCTCTGTCGAGACATACCCCTTATAGTCAATCTCTTTCAATGCCTCAATAATCGGTGGATAGTCTACACCGCCAGAACCGGGCAGATAGCCGTTATCGTCATTGGAGTGAAAATGTGCGACGTGTGGCGCGTGTCTACGGATCTGTGTCGGCATATCTATCGCTTCTTTCGCGGTACTACACACGTCCAGGATCATCTGAAAATTCGGATGATTGACAGCCTCCACCATCTCAACGGCTTTATCCGGGTGCGTGATAAAGTTCGTCTGATCGCTCGATAACGGTTCCATGCACAGCATGACATCTCTCTCGCCTGCCAGTGCAGCACTTTCAGAGAAAGTCGCCCGTGCGTACTCCCACGCCTCATCGAAACTGAGCGGATCCATCACGTTCCGTTGTTGGGGTGAACCGATGACCATTACTTTTCCACCTAAATCCGCACACAGATTTACCAGTGCCAGAAAATAATCCCGCGTCTCTTCACGAATCTCGGCATCCGGATGATTAACGTACAACCCCGGCGGCGAGACGAGCAGCCAGTGCAGCCCCGCAATCTCTATCTTCGCATCTGCCGCCGCCTTACGGATACGTGTCCGTTCGGTTTCGCTGATGTCTAAAACCGAATCTGCCAAGGTGAACGGCGCAATCTCAACTGCCTCGTAGCCGAGTTCTGCAGCATAAGTGAAAACATCTTCAATTTTCCAATCTTCAAACATTTCGTTGCATATCGCAATTCGCATGCTGTATCCTACCTCTGTTTTTTCGTCTATTGTAAAGCGTTCACCCTTTTTTGTCAAATTTGTTTTTCTGTTCAATTTTCCAAAAACAATTTGACACCTTTTCAAAATTATGATAAAATTGCCTCATTCATATCACTGCCACATCGCAAAGATTGTCGCTGTAACTTTGGTAATCACATTGACCCATCAAAAAACCTGCATATCCATTGGAATTACTTAGGGCTTACGCACTCCCCTGGTAGGGGCGGTTTCTAACCGCACCGAACCCTGATAGAAAGTGCCTTTATTATATCAAAATAGGCGTTCTGAACCAATTTTGCGTAAGTCCTATCCTATATACACTTGTTCCTTACCAGAACAGCGTTTGTAGTAGGGAAACCCTTCAGGGTTCTCCCGTCGTTTCAAAACGTGTGCAAATCATTACACACCCCAGACGCTACGATAAAAGGAGCAACCGTGAAGTTACAACCTGAACTTGAGACCGACCATTCCTTTGGCAAAATTATCGGCAAAAGCAAAAATATGCAGCACCTGTTCATCCAAATTCAAACAGCGACAGCAGGAGATATTAGCGTCCTGATTCAAGGCGAAACCGGGACCGGCAAAGAATTGATCGCAAAAGCAATACACGATAACAGCCCGCGAAACGCAGGTCCTTTCGTTGCCATCAATTGTGCTGCAATACCAACCGACTTGATTGAAAGTCAGTTGTTTGGCAATGAACCCGGGGCTTTCACCGGGGCAAGCGAGCGTCGGATCGGATACTTTGAACAAGCGGACACCGGGACACTTTTTCTTGATGAAATTGGGGATATGCCACTCATTTTGCAGACGAAGCTGCTGCGCGTCCTACAAGAACGAGAATTTCAGAGACTCGGCGGCACAAGCACCATCGCCACTGACATCCGGGTTCTGGCTGCTACGAATCAGGATTTAGAAGATGCTATCAGAGACGGATATTTCCGTGAGGATTTGTACCATCGTCTCGCGGCATTCCCTATCACGGTTCCGCCTCTGAGAGATCGGCGCGGGGATATTCCTATCTTGACACATCACTTCTTGGAAAAATATGCCGCAGCCGCCGAAAAATCCATTCGCGACATTTCTACTGATGCCTTACAAATGTTAACGCAGCATGACTTTCCCGGCAACGTGCGCGAACTGGAAAACGTCATTGAGAGGGCAGTTTTATACGAGACAACGGACCGACTGCAACCCCAAAGCCTCCTTTTACATCAGACGCGAGGGGGGGGCACAACCGGCTACAAGTGACCCAATGGATACTACTACTATTCTTCCGCTTGACGAAGTAGAACGCCGAGCCATCGTCCATGCACTCAAGGTGACGAGCAATAATACCTCTGATGCGGCAGAGGCATTGGGCATCGGCAGAACCACACTTTATCGGAAAATGAAGAAATATAACCTGCCATCCTAAAAGTGTTGTGTTTCATTTTGAAACACAACACGCTGGAACCCGCTTTATCAAAGGTTTCGCAAGCCAACTGTTCCCAAATGTGTTCCATTTTGGAACACTCGGCAAAAAACAACTTTAAGCAACCCAATCACATCGCGTTCAGCCTGGATCCCGCGTACCACCTTGACAGACAAAGTTATAACAGGGCTGGATATCACGATTTCACCAATTGGCACGGTTTTTGCTTAATATGTGGAGTGTAAACCAAATCCGTTAATATTAGTTACGTTAGAACCCCAATGCCTTTAGACTGCGGAGCGGTTAGGGTAGTGGTAGAAACACCAATCAACACGGAGATTTAACATGTTCAGAGAGTTTTTCAGTAAACGCTTCTTTATAGGCGTGTTGGTATTAGTCATCTGTTGTGTCGTCAGTGTTTACTTCCTAAACACTTACACACCTAAAGCACCGATCAAAATTTACAAGGTTGTAGAACCGGTGGCGAAACCGACGGCAGAAGTTTCCATTGGTGATACCTCGCGAGGTGGACATTTTCACGCCGATGACACGTGGCACGCTGAACCGCATGAAAGCGTTGCACACACATAAACGAAAGAATCTACGAATAGCAGAGCGGCGGATGACTGGCGAGAAGATAGCGAGGTTGATGTATCACAACCTACGGCAACCTCTTGGAAAAAATTGGATGCCCAAGAAGCGGATACAGGAACACCTGTGAGTGGAGATACTGATGATACATATCCACCACGCGACTGGCACAAGACAGAAGATCCTGAGTTGCACGCTGAGTATTTTTATGCCCAACTTCTCAAACAGTTTGGGGACATTCCTGAAGTTCACATCGTTGGCGAGCACAGATTAAACAGAGCCAAAGGTATCCCGTCAACATTTAGTAAATACGAGGCCTATCTTGAAGCCATGTACCATCTTCTTCCCGAGTGAAAAAACTAAGCAAACCCTTGACCAACTACGAGAATTGAGAGCGTCTGGAGTTAAGGTCAGTTTCAATTAGGAGGATTCCTCATGAAAAGCATTTTCAAAAGTTCAAAGTTTTTTTATCTCGCTTTTTTACTGGGTTTATTTCCTTTTTTCGGATGTGGTAGCGACGACGTAACACTGTTTCCCGTATCGGAAGAATTCAAATTTCCATCCGGTGCCTCAGGTCCCTTGTGGCAGCTATCAGATGCGGATATCGCAGAAATTTTGGAGTCCCACTCCGCTGGCTGGTCTCTCAGAGAAGACAAAGAGTGGTATAAAAAAGGTTACCATGGACAACTGCTCAAACAGTTTGGTGATATTCCTGAGGTGCGCTATCTCATCGCATTTGATCGACATCCAGGGCAGAAAACACGAGAGCAATTTATCGCTAAAAGCGAAGCCCTGCACCGTCTTTTCCCGAATGAAGAAACCCTGGAAGCATTACAACAAACGACTAAACTTCCTGATCTAACGAAGCCCGGACGCTCCGAAACTGAAAGCGAATGGATCGCGCGGGATCCGGAAGAATATTATGAATACCTGTTAAGATCACTCATCAAACGTTACGGAGATATCCCCGAGGTTTACACCGTAGCGCACTTTGTTTTAAAATACAAGCAGGGGGCAAAGTTAATAGGTACTGACGTGCGGGCGTATAAAGCGGCGATGGCCCATCTTAGTAATCTTGATGCACAACGCGAGGGGAAGCAAGGCGAAGAACCCGATGACTAATTTAACAAGACTTTTTAGCGTGCAGGTGGGTTGATTCTTCAGTGTAAAAAGTAATGGTCCCACCTCTACCGCTGGCTCATGCCAGCAAATTACTACAAGAGTATGCCAAAATCTTCCGTGAAGAACTCATTGAACAGTTTGGAGATGTTCCAGAGATTGACATCATTGTAGAAGTTGAAAAGAAATGGAAAGCGGGGAAAGGTGTGCCGATGGATGAATACGTCGATTATGCGCACGCAATATTCCTCCTCTTTCCAAATAAAACAACACTACGTCAGTTCCAAGAAGCCCAAGAAGACTTAGCAGAGTTCAAAAAAGCCCAAGAAGACTTCGCAGAGCAAGAGGAAATGAATGACTTGGATGATGAGTAGATCGTTTAGACGCTGCGAAACCGTTTTTTATTCAATTTAGGACTTACGTAGGTTGCTCTTTTGTAGCATAGGAAACTGTTAGTCTCCTGTGCACTGAGAACGTCTCTGCTTTTTGAGAGTTTACCGCTAACGGAGCGTCATATCGTCAAAATTGTGTAAGTCCTGCCAAATATTTACCGCCCGAATATTTCCTTGACATCCAATCGCATGTCCATATAATAGCCATATAACACCACATTACCAACCTCGGATTTTGGGGAGATAAAATATGGCGAAAATACGGATGGCACAATACGGAACGAAGCACGGACACGCACGCGGTAAAATGCAAGCGATGCTTGTCAATCCCGATGTTGAAGTCGCAGGTGTGTTTGAACCTGACGCACAACAACGCGAAAAACTTCAGGCGAATGGCGGAACGTTTGAGGGTGTCCACTGGTTTGCGGATGCTGAGGAGATGCTCAGCGATGATAGTATCGTGGCAGTTGCTTCGGAAGGCAACAACGCCGAAAGTTTAGATCAGACCGAGCAGATTGTAAACGCTGGAAAACACGTCTGGTACGACAAACCCGCCGGTGAGAACTGGGAACAGTGGCAACGCGTCATTAATACCGCGCAGGAAAAATCGCTACACGTACAGATGGGCTATATGCTGCGGTATCATTCCGCCTTCAGGCAGGTTGCCGAATGGGTGCACACCGGATTCTTAGGCGATGTTTTCTCCGTTCGCGCCCACATGTCAACCAACATCTCTCTTGAAGCACGCACGCGTATCAGCCAACACATCGGGGGTATCTTCTTTGATTTGGGTGGGCATGTCCTCGACCAGGTCCTCTGGCTCCTCGGACGACCGGAGAAGGTCACCTCTTTCCTCCGAAACGACGGCGATTCGGTTGAACCTTTCAAAGATAACACGCTCACTGTCTATGAATTTGAAAACGCCATGGCGTTTATCACAATCTCTGCTTTAGAACCGAGACCCGTTGCGCGCCGGTTTGAAGTCTACGGGAGTGAAGGGAGTGCCATTATCGTTGAACCTTTTGAACCAGGGTTGAAAATTCGCCTCTGTTTAGAGACAGCGAAAGGGGAATATTCACAAGGGGAACAGATCGTAGAGATAGACGGTGAGAGCCGTCAACGCACCTACGAACTTGAACTTGACGCGTTTTTAGCGACCATTGCGGGAGACCAACCACCGGATCGTCCTGTGTCACATGAATTGTTGGTGCAGGAGACCCTTCTACGAGCCACAGGCGTTATACCGAGTTAACCTAATCTTCCAATCCACCTGCCCATCGGATGCACCCGGCGATATGTTCATGGAACCATTTTTCGCTCCAAAGCGCATCAGGGTGCCCCAGGGCAGTGTACATCACGCGTCCCTTTCCGTATGTATGACACCAGCCGAGGGCGTAATCGTTATCCTCGCGATTGCCGCGAGAGACATCAATAGAATCGTTATCCAAACGCATCAGCACCCGCGTTTTGTTACGATCCCAACTTTTGAAGGTATAAATTTCGTCAACAACCTTGAAACTGCTGCCCAACATACGGGTCGCCGGATGGTCAGTATCCTCAACGATGACATTCACCTCTTCGTGCCACGGATGGCCAGCGAAGTAACCACCGAGCATTTCACCGTATTCGGGCCAATCGTAGCATGTATCTGTCGCATTGTGGATGCCAAAGAACGCTTTTCCGTTACGAACGAAACTCAATAACGCCTCTTTTTGCGCAGCATCGAACGGTAAATTGCCTGTCGTTGCGAACGCGACGATGTCTTGTTTTTCGAGATTTTCAGCAGTAATCCGGTCACATCGGTGCGTTGTAGTGACGTTCCAACCGTTTGCTGCACCAATCTGCTTCAGTGCAACTTCTGCGTCTGGTAGGTAGCTATGTTCAAACCCAGCGGAATGCCGTAACATCAAAATATTCATAAAAACTCCTTCTGACCTATTTGTACTTTCAAAGTCCATAATTGCCGGACGTTTTATTCAGGACTATTTAGTTCTCGGTTTTTCCATCCAATTTTGGCCCCCCAGGACCGGTAGGTGCGGTTTGGAACCGCACCGGGCTTGAAAAAGAAGATTCAAAAAT
>VXZK01000185.1 GCA_009845545.1 Candidatus Poribacteria bacterium | reverse complement strand
GTATTATAGCACAATCTTGGTTTAGCGGGTGGCCCTAATTTCCGATGGCAGTACATATACTTGCTATCTATCCATGCTTAATTGCTCTGGTTGGATTAAGTATTCCACATTTTGAAAAAAGTAAAGTTCTTCGCTACACTATTTGCCTTTTGCTTGTATGGTTGGGGTTTACTTTTGCGTTCCAAAGTCGAGATCCACTGGCTTATTTCAATGAATTCGCTGGTGGTTCAAAGAATGGCTACAAGCATCTCCTTGATTCAAACTTGGACTGGGGCCAAGACCTACCACTTTTGGCAGCGTATCTCGAAGAACGAGAAAATCAGGAGGTCTGGCTGCAGTACTTTGGAACCCTTCCTCCATCGTTCTATGATATCGACTCTCAACTGATCGTCGTGCGTTATACCCAACCTGAGTCGACCGATGTTCTGTTAGATCCGCTCTCGGGTGGACTCTATGTCGTGAGTCTAACTTATTTGTTCGGTAAGTATATTCCCGACCCTCCGTTGAATCCAGATGAGTGGATTGCCTTACATCGTAAAGTTAGTTTACATAATAGAGGGCTTCTGGAACCGGAATCTCAGAACCTTTACAAAACCACCTACGGGGCATCTCCGACAAAGAAAGAACTCATCATGTTAAGGGTTACCCAAGGGATAACCTTGCTTAATCACCTCAAACAAAGGGAACCTGACGATAGGATTGGTTATACTATGTTTGTTTATCAATTAACTGATGAGGAGATAGCAAATTTGACATCGCCTTGACTCCGGCAAGCATTCGGTAAGATCTGTCGTTTATGGGATTCCAGATAAGGATAGCACGAAGTGAACGCTGTGTCGTTTCCGCGATCGCTGTTTCAAATAGAGGTTGAATCGCTCCAACCCAGAGAAAAATATTGTTACGCTTTTCACAAAAGCATGCAAAAGTGCATCCGAAAATGTGTTTAAACGCATTGGTATCATTTTTGGGCTTATGCGTAAAGTACACCTTAATTTTCAAGTAAAGCATTAATTCAAGTTTTGTTTTATATTTTGGAGATTTTAAATGACAACATTACCAAACAAAATCAACTTCAATCTGGACGGTGAGACAGAAATCTCAGTTAAAGGTATGATCGCGCCGATTGAGTATTCCGGCAGCAACTTTCATGTAAACTGGGATACATTGGCAAATCTGCGCGTCGCTGAACCAGAAAAACAGTATTCCGCTTCAATTTTCTGTGATTTCCTTCCTAAGGAAGCTGTCTTTGTCGGTGTGCCTTGGGAGATCGAGCACGCCGGTGCTCTGGAGCTGTTGAAGCAACTTCATCCGAATCCATCTCTGCGTATGTGTGGGGAACTACCGTACTGTAAAACCGAATCTCAAGGACTTTGGGCATGCCTCCGCGCTTACAACGCTGAATTCGCTGACGTTGTGTTCCGTATCCATGCGCAATTCGCGCTAAAGGATGGTTGGTTCACGCCTTCCGAGTTTATAGGGCATCTTGTTCTTGATAGAACGAAAAGGGCGGTTGCCTTCTTTCAGATGTACGTTCCTGAAGGTACCATAAACTTTGGTGCTAAATGGAAGATTGATCCAGACGAGGAGGGGCATATTACGGATAGCGGCTTCTGCCCGCAAATCGAACTCCGCGCAGGGATAGAAGACATCGTGCGAAACACTGAATTCGTTGAATCTATTACGCAAGCAGAAGCGGAGCACCAATTGACGCTCTGTTTCTACAAATCGCAGCACATTAACTGGGTATCGCTGGAAGAAGCGTTGGAGATGGCTCCTGCGCAACAGAAACCGATCCATGCCATCTCAATAGATGGACCGCTCCTGGACGAGTCCTGCTGAGGGAGTGGCAAACGCCTGAGGGCACGTGTGCTCTCTAATCATCAAATTATTGCATTCTTGAACGACAATTTTATTAACACATGGGTCCCCAATTCTGAATTAGGACGTATCCATAGTTTGCGGGAACCGATTGCCAAAAGGCGCGAACGCGAAGGGCAAACGTTTGACACAACGCACCCCTTGGCACAAGCGATTATCAAGGGGTGGAAAACCGGAGCGAAAAAAGATTCACCGGTAGATTGCTTCGTTATATCATCAGCGTTTGAACTGATGGGTAGACAACTGATACACGACCTCCGCGAAGATAATGAGCGTAGCGAATCTGAATATTATCTTGCTTTTCTCAAAGAAGCCTTGGCAGGAAAACAACCTGGATTGGGTAATATCGTTCTAAGTCATGAACAGCCATCGCAGAAGGTGTTGGACATCTTTCGGACACCAACGGCTGGAAACTGTCAGGATTATACCGTAGTCGTGATTGATGCCACCGCGTTTGAAAACGGGGGCACACTCATTATTGACTTTGAAATCGGTAGGGAGGAGGGAGAAGCAGCGTTCTATCTATTTGATGGGGATAAAGAACTCTCCGCAACAGAAGATCCCCCAAAAGACATGCTTGCTTGGGAATGGGGTGAACCGGGTGACACCCATCAAATTACGCACGCTTTTGACCGAGGTCAATTTTTTAAGTTGGGTGTTACCGGATATTGGGAACGAGATGAACCATGTATCAACGCTTTTCACGCAAAAATTTCTGTAAATGCCTGATGCATCTCTATTGAGACAAGGATTTTATCAGTTTTGCTTGACACAGGTCGCTGTGTAAGCGTGATGCGGATTTGATGAGAGACGATGGAAGACAAATGTAAAATCACTATGCCTTAGATGGGGTGATGAAGATGAAGACTGCCAGAATTAAGGTAGATGTTATTGGATGTGACGACCCCTTCCAGACATCTATAGCAAAAAGTACCGGCGGTTTATAGCTACCGATTTCAAGCCTCACAGTCCAATAAAATGACCGGAATTCGCGATATTAAACTACAGATAATGGAGAATAAACACAAACACTATGCTCTCGGTCTGACATGCCTTTTTCTTACCATCGGTGCCTTTACGGCAAGCCACCATGAAATGTGGCGAGACGAAATTCAGGCGTGGCTTCTTGCGCGGGACAGCACCTCGGTCCTTAACCTCTTCGCAAATCTCAAATATGAGGGACATCCAGGGTTGTGGCACCTCTGCCTCATGCCGCTTAGTCGCATAACGCATTCACCTGTCATTATGCAGATGTTTCATCTTCTGATTACCAGTGTTACCGTCTACCTTTTCGTTCGATACGCACCTTTCAACTGGTTCCAGAAGCTGCTCTTCTGTTTCGGGTATTTCGTCCTCTATGAGTACGCTATTGTTGCGCGAAACTATGCCCTTGGGATGTTGCTGATAACCATCTTTTGTGTGCTTTTCAAGGAGCGTTACAAACACTTTATATGGGTGAGTTGTGTGCTATTCCTCCTCGCGCATACCAGTGTCCATGCCCTAATCGTTACCATAGCGATTGGGTTCGCTCTCTGTTGCGAATATGTCTTTAGCAGTAGGGTTTCTAAATCCTTAAATCGAGAGATAGGTGCTATAGGAGATAAAAGACCGCTCTGGATCGGGTTCTCACTCATCGGTGTCGGTATTACAACAGCAGTATTGCAACTCAACCCGCCGCCAGATACAGGGTTTGCCGTCACATGGCACTTGAACTATGATGTGCAACGGGTCAACAATATCCTCAAACTGATTTCCCAGGCGTATCTTCCAGTCACGAGACCGATATCCGACTTTTGGGGTTCAAACCTACTCACAACCTACCCATTCTTCCTAACCATCCAAATTCCACTCTGTTATTTTCTGATGCTTTTCAGCGTATCGTTATTTCTCAAGCGACCGACTACACTCCTTATCTATCTCATCGGTACGTTTGGACTCCTGACGTTTTTCTATGTGAAGTATCACGGCAGTATTCGACATCACGGTTTCCTCTTCCTTACGTTTCTGATGTGCTGTTGGATTTACCAAGACTCACCTACAATAAATTTCGGTAAAACTGAACAGGAAGACTCGGATTCCGGCGCGGAACGGGTTTTAAATGTAGCAGGCACGGTAATCTTGACGCTGTTGCTTATCTGTCACGCTATCGGTGGTATTATAGCTACGCGGATGGAATACCGCCATGTTTTCTCCTATGGTAAACTAACAGCCGAATATATCAAATCGCAAGGCATGCAAGACTATCTGATGGTTGGTCAGAATGATTTCGCCGCTGTCACCGTCGTCGGGTACCTACAGAAACCGAAAATCTACTATCCGCGTGGGCACAGATTCGGCTCTTTTATTAGGTGGGACAAGGTCCGTACACACAATGTTCCTAATGAACGCGTTATTGAAGAGGCACAAAAACTCAGTCGTGAGCATTCTCAAGCAGTGCTAATTATCTTGAATAGTGCTTTAGGTGCCAAACTGTGTAAGCAACATAATCTCTCCTTTTTAGCCGAATTTACCGGCTCCGTCATTGGTAATGCAAATTACTACCTTTATCTAATGCCATTATTTTGATATTGATGCTTTCAATGACCACTAACTGGCAACTGATAACTCAATCCTTATGCTTTGATATTTGACTGACTTGAGCTTCAACACCGATTTCTGATTTTACTATGAAACGCGTTACTCCTTTCCTTGAATCGCGTCGGTGTGCTTGTAATATTCCTTGAATGCTGACAACTGATAACTGGATGTCTCTGTCCGTGCATATTTTTTTTGACAAAATCCACTATAAATGATACCATAGTGGGGATTATTTTCAAAAATGGGAGACGCACTTGATACATACCAAAACGAAACAGAAATCAGCGGAATACACAGATCTCGGACATGGGTGGAGAAAATGATGTCTTACTATCTGCAACAACACCCTTGCAGCTTTGTTATTAAGGTAATCCGGTCCTCCGTAAAAGAGCAGAACCAATTGGAGAGATCACAAAGGCAGAGCGTCAACTCGTTGAACAGATGCTGGGAACACTGTACGCTATAGAGCCGACAGTATAGGGCACGCTGTAAGCAAGCTGGCGTTTTGAAGTGGCTTATTATTGTTGATATAGGCGAAGTTGACCATATATATCCTATATTAGAAAGGGAAATTAAGTTTTATGAAAACTCAAGAAAACACGTCGGAAATTGAAGTATCCGTTATTATGCCCTGTCTCAATAAACAAGAAACGCTCGGCATCTGCATTCAGAAAGCACAGAATACCCTAAAAGCACTCGGAATTCAAGGAGAAGTGATTGTTGCAGATAACGGCTCAACGGACAACTCTGTGGCAATTGCCGAACGCCTCGGTGCTCGCGTGGTGCATCAAAAGCTGCGTGGCTACGGAGCGGCGTACCTTGCCGGACTTGCATCGGCAAAGAGTAGATTTATTGTCATAGGAGATTCTGACAATACTTACGATTTTACGGACTTAGAACGATTCATTACACCTCTTAGCAAGGGGTATGATATGGTGATAGGGAATCGGTTCAAAGGCAATATGTCCCCCGCCGCAATGCCGTGGCCAAATCGCTACATCGGAAATCCTATACTTTCCGGGCTGCTGCGTTTCCTCTTCAAAACTCAAATATCTGATTCACATTGTGGTATGCGTTCCTTCACCAAAGCAGCATACACACGTATGGCGTTGCAAACAACTGGTATGGAATTCGCTTCTGAAATGGTCGTGAGAGCTGTCCAAGAAAAGTTGAAAATCCGTGAAATCCCAATCGACTACGCGCCGCGAGTAGGAGAGTCAAAACTCAATCCTGTACGGGACGCGTGGAGACATATTCGCTTCTTACTGAAGGAGAGAATGAAACGAAAATCATGAACTAAACCTATTATCCCTCATTCCATAGACACACCCTTACCCACTCATACATCGGTCGCGCCCTTTCTGGCGTAACCAAAATATTAGCCTTTGTCAAGACAAAAGACTTGAGTTAAGAATAAGCCGGATTCTGTATATGATGATCATTCATCTGGAATGGATGTTACCGTCCATCTCAAGCGGTTACCTGGGGATGAGACAGGCACATCTACATTGTCCGCTATTTACCTTGTTCCAGATGAGGTTTACATAGTTCCACAAATCGCCTTATTGTTGTAGTCTACTTTCTGTTACACTTTCCATAGTGTCACCGCTCCTTGGGTTTACCGAGCATCCTGCCCTACGGAGTCCAGACTTTCCTCATCTCACTGGTAAATTCCGATCAAGACGCGACTATCTATTCAACCCAAGTTTTTCTATTATACCCTATCTAATGGCTTGATACGGAGAAAATAAAGATGCGGTTATCGGTTGTTGTCAATCGTCGATGGTCAATTATCAGTTTTCCGCAATCAGCAAAAAGGTCATTGATAGCGAGGTGGGCAACAAAAAAGGCGCGCTTAGAGAGCACGCCTACACAAACAAGGTTGTTATAGTAAAGCCCGCAAATAATTTGACATATTCTAAGATTTATGGTATTCTCTAAATCTTATGAGTTATTCATCAGATTTCCGAAATGCGTGCTTGACTTCGTTAATAATGGCGGTAGTAAAGCAGAAACTTCACGACAGTTTAGTATCTCTCGAGGCATCATCTATCAATGGTTGAATGTTGAAGACCCGTTGACTTCTCAAAAGCCTGGGCCTCAGGGGTCTCGATGCCTTGATTACCGAGCCCTCAAGCAACACATCGCCAAACGAGATGCTTTTGATCACACCAAAGACGGCTTAGCAGAGGTTTCCAACGTTCTCTTGGAGGCAGACCCCTTGTATACCGCAACACAAGTCGCGACATGGCAGAGAAAGCGAAAAATCGCTATTGAACCCGTCTTTGATTTGCTGAGCAAACTTTTGTCAATCACAGGGGCACCTAAACCTTTACCACTGCGAGGTGTAGCGTATGTTTCCGCCTTTTTGGACATTGGTGTCCTATTGTTGCAACTCTCAATGCTAATGAAAGTCCAATGCGGGCTACTCACGCGAAATATTACCTATGAACTCATAGCGAGTACGCGTTATGAATGGTTGAAAGTTATACGAAAGTTAATCATAGAATATGCGAGATGACGAAACCCCAGACGGGTCTCTT
>VXZK01000059.1 GCA_009845545.1 Candidatus Poribacteria bacterium | reverse complement strand
AACACATTTTCTATAAAAAGTCAAAGGCTGAATAGATAATGCTACCAGAAGAAGAGAAATTACAATTCTTAAAAAAGACGGAACTTTTTGCGGAACTCCCTGAAACCGAGTTAAAATCAATCTGTCAGATTGCAAGCGAAGTCGCCTACCCCGCCGATGCTACACTATTCGAGGAAGGTGACGAAGGCGATTCACTCTACCTGATCGTCAATGGTGAAGTCAGCATCATCAAGGCAGGAACCGAGGTGTTGTTCTTTAATGAAAAAGGTTACTGCCTCGGTGAAATCGCGCTCATTGATAACAAACCGCGGAGCGCTACCGTCAAAACTGTGAAATCTACACAGTTCTTGCGAATTACGAGGCACGATTTTTACAACGCAATGATGCGCGAGCCGCGGATCGGCAGCGGTATGTTCCGCGTCTTAAACGATAAAATTCGACGCGACCTTGAGATTCAGATGAGCGCCATCCGCAAGGAGATCGCACAAGAAGAGTCAATGCGTCTCGCCGCTGAAGTTCAACAATCTCTGCTCCCCAATCAAGAAATCTCACATCCATGTATCTCTTCCGCAGGGTATTGCCGACCAGCGAACAGCGTCGGTGGCGATTATTATGACTATTTGCGTCTCGCCGATAATAGCATCGCCATCTTCCTCGGCGATGTTATGGGACACGGTTACCATTCAGCAATGGTAGCCGCAATGACCAAAAGTTGTTTGCAAACCCAAATCCCATTTGACGCTTCCGTGCCTGAAGTCATGAAAGCTATTACGCGAGTTATAGAAGATTCGCAAACTTTCATCTACATGACCTGCTGTTATCTTATTATTCATCCCGACAACCGGTTCGAGTTCGCTAACGCCGGTCACCCACAGATGCTCCTCTATCGCGGAGATAACAGCGACCCACTTGAGTTGAAATCCTCGTTTATGCCGGTCGGTTTCCCAAAATTCGATGAAGTCGAACAATACTACAGCACTGAAGTCGAGTGGCACTCTGGTGATTTGCTCGTACTTTATTCAGATGGCATCACCGAGGCATTCAACCCGGACGCTGAAATGTATGGATTGGAGCGTTTCAAAGCACTCATCTCAGAAAAACGTCATCTGTCTCCGATGGAGATTAAGGCAGAGATTTTGTCCGATCTCCAAGCATATCAACAGGACGAAAGCACTAATGATGACCTTACCTTAGTTGTGGCGAAGTTTCTTTAATGGTTGTCGGTTGTCAGTACGCTTTTTTTCTGCGAAAAAAAACTTTCAGTTTTCAGTTAAGAGGATTCTGGTGGCATGGACAGCAAAAGTGAATACCACAACATAACTCCTTAACCGACAACTGAGAACTACTTCAATTGAGTGACGGCATAATGCATGATATTTTCCATGAATGCCTTGTTCACTGAAGTTGTATATTGCCCATCGTTGCGAAGGCTCGTGATAATGTATAAACCCTTACCAGACCGTCTCGTTCCGACAACCAATTCCTTGGTTTCCTTAGTGGTCGCAAAAACCTCATCGCTCCGATCCCAATCTACCCAAGCATCATCAACAAAGATTTTACCTGACCCGATGGCGTTAGGTATCGAGAAAAGGGAACTCCTTTTTTTCGTAACAACAAAATCTTGGGTCGGAGGACTTTCAACGCCCTTTAACTTGCCACCTTCTAGCCAGCCGATACCGCACGGTTTTTCAGCACTACTATCTTGCCCCGCAACGACAACGATGCCACCGTTCTCTACGAACGCTTTAATCTTTTCCTCGGCTTTACTGGAAAGGAGGTAGCGTCCATAACTCGAAATCTCTTCATACCCGATCCACAGAATATCGGCTTTCTCTAATTGCGGAAGCGTCCGTTCTTTGGTGAGCTCATAAGCAATAGCACGTTTGCCACTCTTTTTGATTGACCGCAACGCCTGATATTCATACGTCGCAACGTTAGCATTCACAGGGGTTTGACTCCATGTCGGATATGTACTATTTCCTGTCAGGACTAAGACCTTCACGGCATTTTTCGGCGCAGCAACCCACATTTTACCTGCTAACATGTCGCGAACAATTTTTTGAAACGCCTTCGTTTTACCATCAAACGTCCGTGACATCATCGGGTCGATGTGTGTAAAAGTCCACCAGGAACCGCCACCATATCTGCCGCGATACGCACGCATTTGAAACCATGTATCATCAACAAAACACATACTATCAATGCCATAATGCTCACGATAGAAAACGATGATCGGCATCCCCGGTTTGAGCAACTTTACCAACTTTTGTGGCGAAGTCCCTCGTTTGTAATGCCCAGTGGCAAAATTCATCTTGATTTCTTTGAGACCACTTTTACCTTTGACATCTTCTTCGACAGTGACAATACCTCGCAAACGGCCCCGATCCACACTTTTCACTTCGCCGAAGACAATGTTCGTACAAGCATTGAGGACTTCACGAATTGTATATTCTCGCTCAATAAACGCAGACGCGGGGGGCGTGAATAGCAAACCGATAAAACAAAACACTAAGACTGAAACGACGAGACTGTATGTAAAGCGCATGGTGGTATCCTTTTTATACGTGATGGATTGTCTAAGTTAACAGATATTCTATAATATTCCGCTTATATTTTTCAAGCACTATTTATTTTTTCCACTTATGTCAAAATTGAAACTTCCGTTCCCTGCACGCTTCACATCTGAAACAGTCCTTGATACTGCGACCTATATTGGATTCCTGATCTTTGTCCTTGCCTTACCTTTTGGCTATTCGACAGCATGCCTCAACATTGGACTTTCACTCGTGGCATTCGGATGGGTCGGAAGAATCGTTTCAGAACGGAAACTCGGATGGCAACGGACACCGCTTGATATCCCTATCGCCTTATTTTTGGCGTTAGCTTTGATAGCCTGCCTCTTGGCACCACACCCTTCTACAAGCAGCCTCGGTTATTTCTGGAAACTGCTCCGTGCGATCCTGCTTTTTTACGCCGTCATTCATAGCCGCTTAGGTTACCGTTGGAAACATATCGTCATCGCCTTTATCGCAGCAGCAGGTATATCTTCGGCACTCGGACTCTGGTACTACGCAAACGACACCCGTTTAGCAATTGACTTTATGGGACGGGTCGGGTTACAATTTAAGGAAGAACTTAAGGCAGGTGCAAGTCCAAATTTACAAATATCGGATGAATTTCGCACAGAATTGCGTGCATGCAACGTACCGCTTTCCCAAAATGTCTCGATTTCACCTTCAAATCGGTTTCCTGATGAATGGCGGATTAACGATCCCGCGCGGCAGAGACGGTATGTGATTCGTCCGAACGAAACGCATCTGATGGTATACATGATTGAACAACGGCTCACCGGGACCTTCAAGATGCCAAACGACCTTGGGGCGTATCTTGCCCTCAGTCTCCCATTTGTGATGGGCTACTTTGTGGCGAGTTGGCGGAGAGACACAAAACAGAAACTTCCAATATGGATAATCTTGGTACTCGGTGCTATTGTCGTCGTGATGAGTGCTAACCTCGTGCTGACCCTTACACGTGCCGCTTGGGTAAGCACTATCATTGCCATAGTTTTCCTAGGTGTCTACTTCATTGTGATAGCGTTCCGGAAACTTTCCGAAGCACCCGTACATGGATTAGGGAAACGCCCACTGTTTGGATCCATTATAATCATCGTACTCCTGAGTCTATCGTTATTTCTCGTGCCACAACATATTAAGACACGCTTCCAAACGATGATTGAGCACCCCGTTGGATTCATGGGTGAACGTCCAGAGTGGTGGCAAACAGCACTGGAACTCATCCAGAAATACTCACTCACCGGCATCGGGTTGGGTAGGTTTCGTTATGAATATCAGACCAGTGGACCGGGGCCCCCGCCCGTTACTGGGGACGGGCAAGAACAATATAACGTCCCCTATCATGCACATAATATCTATCTGCACATCGCTGTTGAGCACGGCATTCCGTCACTTTTGCTGTTTCTGTGGATAGTGGTAATTATCTATCAGCAGATTTTTGCTGGACAGCAGGCAAGTGACTTCTGGGGCAGAGGCACCTTCATCGGCGCAAGCGGTTTTCTAATTTCCGCGCTTGTTTATGGACTCGCAGATAACATCCTACACCAACGCACTGTGTTGCTTTTCTATCTTATTATCGGCATAATTTTTTTTCTAAAACCCACTAAGGACAAAAAACATGAAAAAATCTCGGAAACCGGTTGACATGTCTTCCATAACGACGTATCCTCTTCGGGAACGTATCAACAAAACTTCCATTCACGATTTCGCAACGCTGCCGGAATCAGATATCAACCTATCCCCGTTTTTAGCAAGTCTACCGAAGATTCTCAAAGCACAAGACTTTCTATCACTCGTTGACGACATCGTTGCTGCATATCGAAACAAAAAACCGGTCATCGTGATGATGGGTGGACATGTCATCAAGTGCGGGTTAAGCCCCCTCTTAATTGAATTGGCAAAACTCGGTGTGATTACTGGATTTGCTTTCAACGGTGCAAGTAGCATCCACGACTTCGAGATTGCACTTATCGGGGAGACTTCCGAGGATGTTTCTGCCTACCTCCAGACTGGTAAGTTCGGGATGTGGGAAGAGACCGGACAATTGATGAATACCGCCATTCAGCTCGCCGCAGATACAGGCATCGGAATAGGTGAAGCATTGGGCAAGCAACTGATTGAAATGGACGCGCCCTACAACACATATAGCCTCCTCGCTGCCGGTGTTCAGAACGATGTCCCGATTACAGTGCATGTCGCCATCGGCACGGATATTATCCATCAGCATCCGAGTGCGAACGGTGCCGCTATCGGCGCGGCAAGTTTCACCGACTTCCAGTTATTGACAGCCTTAGTGACGGGCTTAGAAGGCGGTGGTGTTGTGCTGAATTTGGGGTCGGCTGTGATTCTACCGGAGGTTTTCCTGAAGGCGTTGACCATCGCACGGAACTTGGGGTATACCGTATCCCACTTCACGGCTGCTAATTTCGACATGAACCAGCAATACCGCCCCGTAGAAAACGTCGTCAAACGCCCGACGGAGATGGGCGGCAAAGGGTACACATTCACAGGACATCATGAACTGATGATCCCGCTTCTCGTGCAGGCGATTAAGTCACGCTTGTAAAGAATTTTATAGTTTACACTTGTAGCATAGGAAACCGTTAGCCTGTGCCATCGGAACATACAACTTCAAAGTCCCTCATTCAATCTATTCTTCTTTGCTTTTTCACAATAACAACGGAGATGTAAGGTCCCATAGGCGGACTGTGCTATCCATACTCCCACTCGCAAGCGTTACACCATCCGAACTGAAGGCGACGCTCTTGACGGGTGCTGTGTGCCCCGTAAGGGTTGCGATGTGCGCACCTGTGGCGATATTCCAGAGTCGAATTGTCTCGTCCTGGCTCCCACTTGCGAGGGTTAATCCATCCGGACTAAAAGCGACACTCCACACAGTAAGCGTATGTCCCGTGAGCACTTTCAGTTGCTGCCCTGTAATCGTATCCCAGAGTCGGATGGTCTTGTCCCAACTTCCACTTGCGAGCGTCCGTCCATTTGGGCTGAACGCGACGCTGAAGACCCAATTTGTATGTCCAGTAAGTGTTTTCAGTTTTTCACCCGTGGCAATATCCCATAAGCGGATGGTGTTCCCCGCATTGCCACTCGCTAACGTTCTTCCGTCGCTACTGAAGGCGACACTGAAGATATTCTTCGCATCTTCGGTAAGCGTTTTCAACTTCCTACCCGTTTCTACATCCCAGAAATAAAGATTGCCGTCCTCACTACCACTTGCGAGTATTTTGCTATCGACACTGAATGCCACCGTATTGACCCAATGCAAAGCATTCGGCGCATTTTCCTTCATGGATCTGAGGTTCTCGCCGGTAGCAGCGTCCCAAATACAAATAACCTCACTTTCGTTGATCCCGCCTGCGATCATCCGTCCATCCGGACTGAAAGCAACGCTGTTGATATCCGCAGTCCAGTTTCCCTGAAAAGCCACCCAGAAATTTTGTTCCAGTTCTATTGCCTGTCCTGTGACAGCATCCCAGAGCTCGACGGTGTTATCTTTGTCACTCGCGACTATTGAACCGTCCGGACTGAACGCGACACTGTGGACACCTCTCCTGATGGCTAAGTCAATCATGATATGAGATAAATCCTGGACAGAAGTTGGTTCCATAGTGGACTTCTCCTTTCGGGGCGCATTTTCAGATTTCACTGACACCATCTCAGCACCGCCTAACATCAAAAGTGCTATAATCACCAGCGTTCTCATAAGTTACCTCCGATTTCCAGAGTGCCCTACTTGTGGGAAAGCAGTGGCGTAATTCTGCTTGTCTTCCGAGGTATCAGTCGTTTAGATTTTACTACAAAACTTAAACTGTGTCACTTTTTTTATCATTAGTCTGTCCAGTTTAAAATTGGCAATAACCCCGTTTGTAGTAGGGCAATCCTGTGGCGTACTCGCCCAAATGAGAAGTGCATTAGACCTTACATAGATTTAATTGTACCATGTTTGACTGTTTCGTGAGTATCTGTAGGGACGGGGTTTCCCCGCCCGATTGCCCAACAGCAAACTCTATTTGCTGGACGAGGAGACCTCGCCCCTACGAGGTTTACCGGATCCTCCGATTAAACCATTATAATGTCTATTATTGCCCATTCTGATCGACAGACGCGCGATAAATCGCACGACTACGAATCAATCTATCTACATTTTAGAGATGGATGGAACATTATGCACGATTTCCACCGAAAAATGAGGTCTTTAAAGGAAATAGGACGGTAATGTTTTAGATTTAACTGCCTATTGAACACACGTTATCAGAAAAATCGAAAATTAATGTCACCTTTTCGTCCGATTTAGACACTTAACACATAATACACGCAATTATGCATGTGTTATGACAGATGATGTTAGAAAAAATAGTGTAAAAATTAATGTCACCTTCTTGCCCAATTTTGTCACTACTCTTAACCAAACGCTAA